>DASCSY010000021.1:0-21279 GCA_034399415.1 Acidimicrobiales bacterium | reverse complement strand
GTATCCAAGCCCGACCTGACCGGCGCCATCACCAATCACGACCAGAGCTGTGAAGGAGAATCGTCGACCGCCCTTGACGACCTTTGCTACGCGATTGATATCGATGACTCTGGACTCGCGGAGTCCGTCGTCGCCGCTATTTCTTGGGTTATCTTCGCGTCGTCGATCATCGCGTCGGCGGTTACCTCGACCGTCGTTGCGGCGATTTTGGTTCTGGTTGGTGGTATCAGTCATAACTCGTTCCTAGAACTTCAGCCCGGCGTCGCGGGCTGCGTCGGCGAGGGCCGCTACACGGCCGTGGTACTTGTTTCCTCCGCGGTCAAAAACCACAGATTCGACGCCAGCTGCTTTTGCTCGTTCAGCTAGCAGCTGACCAACTTTGCTGGCGGCTTCCTTGTTGCTGGTGGCATCACTACGAAGGTCAGCTTCGGAACTAGAGGCGGCAGCAACGGTGCGTCCTGCTGCGTCGTCGATGATTTGAGCTGAGATGTGTCGATTCGACCGAAAAACGCTCAACCGGGGGCAGCTTGAGGTGCCGCTAATTTTTTTGCGGACTCGGCGTTGGCGACGTTGACGTTGCGCGGTTCGTGATGTCATTGCGATACCTACTTTGCGGCCTTGCCGGCTTTGCGAATCACGTGCTCACCGACGTACCGGATGCCTTTACCTTTGTAGGGCTCAGGTTTTTTTAGAGCCCGAATGTCTGCAGCCACCTGGCCTACGAGTTGTTTGTTGATGCCTGAAACCTTGATGATCGTGGGTTCCGGAACCTCGAAAGTTATGCCTTCGGGTGCTTCTACTTTGACCGAGTGGCTAAAGCCAAGAGCCAGTTCTAACGCGTTGTTCCCTTTGGGTTGGGCTCTATAGCCAACCCCGACGATGTTGAGTTCTTTCATGAACCCGTTGGTGACACCTTCGACCATGTTGTTCACCAGGGCGCGTGTTAGCCCGTGGAGTGCGCGTTGCTGACGGGTGTCGTCGGTTCGGATGACATCAATGGTGTCGTCGTGGACTTCTACTTGAATACCCTCGGGTATCTCTTGGCTTAATTCACCTTGCTTACCCGCAACTGTGACTGCGTTAGCTGAAACTTCAACCGTGACGCCATCTGGGACTGATATGGGTGCTTTACCTATACGCGACATGGTGTCTCCTACCAGACGTAACAAAGGATTTCGCCGCCCATGCGGGTCCGGCGAGCCTCTCTGTCGGTCATTAGGCCTTTACTGGTCGAAAGAACGGCTATACCAAGTCCGCCCAGTACCCGTGGGACACTGTCGGATTTGGTGTACACCCGAAGACCTGGTTTTGAGATCCGTTTGAGGCCAGAGATTGTTCGGCTCCGGTCGGGGGTGTATTTCAGATGTATCGACAGGGTGTCTCCGGGTCGAGCTTCGGAGTTGGTGACTTGGTAATCGGCGACGTATCCCTCAGCCTTGAGTATCGCGGCGAGGGATTCCTTAAGTTTGGAAGACGGCATCTCCACCGTGTCCTTGTAGCCCTGATGCGCGTTGCGGATGCGCGTGAGCATGTCGGCAATGGGGTCGGTCATGGTCATCTTGATTCTCCCCTCACCAGCTGGCCTTGGTCACGCCTGGGATTTCCCCTGCATGGATCATTTCTCGGAGGCACACCCGACAGAGCCCAAACTTGCGGTACACCGACCGCGGTCGACCACAACGGCGACAGCGTGTGTAGGCACGCACTTTGAACTTGGGAGTACGTTGCTGCTTATTGCGAAGAGCCTTCTTGGCCATCAGTTCTGCCCCTCAGTACGGAACGGGAACCCGAGCGCCGTCAAGAGTGCACGGCCGTGTTCATCGTCAGTGGCGGATGTCACGATCGTGATATCCATTCCCCGGATTTTGCTAACAGAGTCGTAACTGATTTCGGGGAAGATCAGTTGCTCTGTGACGCCGAACGTGTAGTTACCGCAGCCGTCGAAGGAGCGAGGTGAGAGGCCACGGAAGTCGCGGATACGTGGAATCGCCAAACTCACAAGACGGTCGTAGAACTCCCACATCCGATTGTTACGAAGAGTGACCTTGGCGCCGATTGCGTTCCCTTCACGGAGTTTGAATCCAGCGATGGACTTCTTGGCTCGCGTGATTGCGGGTTTTTGTCCGGTGATTTTGGTCAGATCTTCCATTGCCCCATCAAGGAACGCTCGGTTAATTAGCGCGTCTCCCACCCCTGAATTGACCGAGATCTTGCTCAGCGTGGGGACCTGCATGACATTGGGCAGGTCGAGCTGGGTTTGTAGTTGATCTCGAAGAGTGTCGCGGTAAAGCGCCTTCATCCGAGGTTCAGTCAGTGTCGCGGTCACGACAGTTCCTCTCCAGATTTTTTGTGGTAGCGCACTTTGGTGTCGCCTTCGATCCGGTAGCCGACTCGTCCGGGTTCACCGGTTTTGGGGCATACAACCGCGACATTGGACGCGTTAATGGTTAACGCTATGTCGATGATTCCCCCTTGGTCGTTTGCTTGGGTGGGGCGTTGGTGTTTTCGGCCAGTGTGGACGCCTTCAACTGTGATGCGTCCGGTTTCAACGTTGACGGACATGACGTGACCTTCGGTTCCTTTGTCCTTCCCGGACAAGACGCGAACTAGGTCACCCTTCTTGATTTTCATTAGAGGACCTCTGGAGCTAACGAGACGATGCGCATAAAGCGGTGGTCGCGGAGTTCACGACCGACCGGACCGAAAATGCGCGTGCCGCGAGGTTGTCGGTTCTCATCTACGAGTACGGCGGCGTTTTCGTCGAATCTGATGTAGCTGCCGTCAGGACGACGTCGTTCTTTTCGTGTTCGTACGACAACGCAGCGAACGACCTCGCCCTTCTTCACGGCGGCACCGGGGATGGCGTCCTTAACAGTGGCGATAAAGACATCACCAATAGACGCGTAGCGCCGTCCTGTACCTCCGAGGACTCGGATGCACAGAACTTCTCTTGCCCCGGAATTGTCGGCGACTTTAAGTCGGGATTCTTGCTGGATCACTGCATCAACTCCGAAATCACCGGGCTCGTTCTACGATTTCAAGCAGCCGCCACCGCTTCTTCTTCGAAAGAGGACGGGTCTCCATGACCCGTACTCGATCGCCAGGGCGAGCGTCATTTTGTTCATCGTGGGCGTAGAGCTTCTTGGTTTGTTGAACAGTTTTGAAATAGCGGGCGTGGCGGACCCGTTCCGTTACAGCAACAACGACGGTTTTCTCCATCGACGTGGAAACAACAAGACCTTCCCGGATTTTCCGGCGGTTGCGTTCTTCGGGGGTGACCTGTGTGTCACTCATAAGTTGTCCTTCGTCGTTGCTGCTTCTGCAGCAGCAATCTCTCGTTCTCTGAGGATGGTGTTGATGCGGGCGATATCTCGCTTCACTTGGGAGACTCGTCCTGGGTTTTCTAGTTGGCCTGTTGCGAACTGGAATCGGAGATTGAATAGCTCGTGTTTTGATTCGTTGAGCTGATCGAGTAACTGATCGTCAGCAAATTCGCGTAAAGCTGCTGCAGCTGTCATTAGATGGCCTCCTCACGACTCACGATGCGAGCTTTGATAGGAAGCTTTTGGATCGCTCGGTTCAAAGCGCCGTGCGCGAGCTCGGGCTCGACACCGCCAAGTTCGAACATCACTCTTCCTGGTTTGACAACCGCTACCCAACGTTCGGGGTTGCCCTTGCCCGAACCCATCCGAGTTTCAGCAGGTTTCGCGGTGACGGGTTTGTCGGGAAAGATATTGATCCAAACTTTTCCTCCACGTTTGACGTGGCGCGTCATTGCGATACGTGCGGCTTCAATTTGGCGTGCGGTAATCCATCCGGGTTCAAGAGCCTGGATACCAAAATCACCGAAATGCATCGTGGTGCCGCCTTTGGCGCGGCCTTTCGTGCGGCCACGATGGGTCTTGCGGTGTCTAACTTTCCGGGGCATCAACATTTCAGTCTTCTCCCGGTCGGAAGTTGGGGGTTTGACTTTGTTCGCGAGTGGCGCGTTCGATCTGTTCCTCTTCTTCTAGGAGCTTTTCGAACTCCGGGTCAGCTTCTTTGACCAACGGTGCTGGCTCTTCGATTTCATCACTTTGCGTATCTGGGCGACGGCCACCAGATGAGACCACTGGGGCGTTGGGTTCGGCTGCTCCGGAGGTTTCACCCACTGCCATCGCTGCTTCACGACTTATACGTTCATCGGCAGAGACCTTGTAAGGCAAGATGTCTCCCTTGTAGAGCCAGACTTTGACCCCTATTCGACCAGCGGTTGTGCGGGCTTCGCGGAAGCCGTAGTCGATATCCGCTCGGAGGGTGTGAAGAGGCACACGTCCTTCTCGGTACCACTCGGTTCGTGCCATCTCAGACCCGCCTAGGCGACCAGAGCATTGGACACGGATCCCGAGAGCTCCGGCCTTTTGGGCGTTCTGTACTGCACGTTTCATCGCTCGGCGGAATGCGACGCGGCCAGCTAGCTGATCCGCGACGCCTTGGGCGATGAGTGCGGCGTCGAGTTCGGGTTGTTTGATCTCTTGAATGTTGAGTTGAACTTTGGGGTTGCCTGAAATCTTGGTTAGGCCCTCGCGAAGGCGGTCTGCCTCAGCTCCCCGTCGGCCAATAACAATGCCTGGTCGAGCTGTATGGACATCTATCCTGAGGCGGTCTCGGGTCCGTTCGACTTCGATACGACTGATCGCGGCGTGGGGAAGTTCAGTTCTGAGAAAGTTCCTTATTTCCCAGTCTTCGATGACGTAGTCCTGATACTCCTTATCCGCGTACCAGCGGGATTTCCAATCGGTGGTAATCCCGAGTCGGAAGCCGTAGGGGTTGACTTTTTGACCCATGATCAGGCCTCCTTCTCGTCGTCGTCTGCGCTCTCATCTGCCGTTTCCGCATCGTCCGGAGTCTCAACGTCGACAACTTCGTCTTGCTCAGTGTCGTCGGCTACGTCTTCTGAGGTTTCGTTCTCCTCGATCATCATGACGTCATCTGTTGTTTCTTCGGCGGCGTGGTCAGCCACGTCTTCGGTATGGGTCGTTTCCTCGTCAACGGTGGTGGGCTCGTTCCCCTCAGTTCCTTCATCGTCAGCCTTGCTGGCAGCAACACGAGCTGCACGATCTGCATCAGCGGTCCTACGCCCCGAAGCCTCGAGCCGAGCAGCTCTCGTCTCAAGTTCGTCGTCACTCAACTGAGCGACGACGACCGTGACATGACAGGTTCGTTTGTTGATGCGAGTTGCGCGTCCGCGTGCACGGGGGCGCCAGCGTTTGAGCGTAGGGCCTTCATCTGCCCAGCATTCGGCGACATAGAGTTCATCTGCAGACAAATGTTCGTTGTTCTCTGCGTTGGCGACGGCACTTTCAAGGACTTTGGAAATGATCGCGGCGGCTCCTCTATCGCAAAATTGGAGTTCTTCGCGGGCTCGGCCAAGATCCTCATCTCGGATCAAATCAAGTACGACCCGTACTTTGGAAGCCGATAGACGAGCAAATTTGTGGGTGGATCGTGCGCCAGCAACTGTTTCCAGATCAATGAGGCCGCTCATCGGTTGCCGCCTCGTTCTTGCCCCGCGTGCAATCTGAAGGTCCGTGACGGAGAGAACTCGCCGAGTTTGTGTCCGACCATGGCTTCGGTGACATAGACGGGTACGTGTTTACGTCCGTCATGTACTGCAATGGTGTGACCAATCATCTCGGGAATGATGGTTGATCGGCGGCTCCAGGTCTTGATGACTTGTTTTTCGCCGCTTTCATTGAGGGCGTCCACCTTCTTGAGGAGGTGGTCATCGACGAATGCACCTTTTTTCAAACTGCGTGGCATTGATTACCTCCGCGATCCGCGTGTTCGGCGACGGCGGATGATCATGTCGTTGGATTTGTTGTTCTTCTTACGGGTGCGACCTTCTGGTTTGCCCCAAGGAGACACTGGGTGGCGGCCGCCTGATGTCTTTCCTTCGCCACCGCCGAGGGGGTGGTCAACGGGGTTCATGGCTACACCGCGGGTTTGGGGTCGAACCCCTTTCCAGCGGTTTCTGCCGGCCTTCCCGATCTTCACAAGGTCGGCTTCGGCATTGCCGACAGAACCGACGGTAGCGCGACAATCAATGGGTACGCGGCGCATCTCGGTGCTTGGTAGACGGAGTGTTGCGTGGGCGCCCTCTTTGGCGACAAGCTGGACGCCGGCGCCGGCTGATCTGGCCATTTGGCCTCCGGCTCCCGGTTTCAGTTCGATGTTGTGGATGGTTGTACCTACCGGCATATATCGCAGCGGCAAAGCGTTTCCCACCTGCACTTCTGCGTGCTGTCCGTTTTCTATCTTGTTCCCTACCTCGAGGCCTGCCGGGGCGAGAATGTATCGTTTTTCGCCGTCGTGATAGTGGAGTAGCGCTATGCGGCAGTTGCGGTTTGGGTCGTATTCGATGGTCGCTACGGTGGCGGGCACTCCATCCTTGTCCCTCTTGAAATCAATGATGCGGTACCGCTGTTTATGGCCGCCTCCACGGTGGCGTGAGGTTTTACGACCGTTGTTGTTTCGACCACCGGTCGAGTGTTGTTTCGCGAGAAGAGATTTTTCAGGACTGGTGGTGGTGATCTCGCTGAAGTCCGAAACGGTCTGAAAGCGTCTGCCTGGACTTGATGGCTTGCGTACGCGTATTCCCATGACTATGTCTCGAAGATCTTGATTGAGTCGCCCTCGGTGAGGGTGACGATGGCCCGCTTGGTGTCTGCGCGCTTTCCGACGGTGTTGCTTCGACGGTTGCGGCGGACTTTGCCTTTGCGGTTGAGCGTGTTGACTTTCTTGACCGTCACGTCGAAGATCGATTCAACGGCTCGGCGAATTTCTGGTTTCGAGGCAGAGGTGTGTACGTTGAACACGTAGACGTTCTGCTCAAGCTGGTCGTAAGACTTTTCGGAGATTACGGGGGCAATGACGATGTCGCGTGGGTCCTTCATGAGTCGGCCCCCGGGAGTGTCTCACTAGTGAAGACAAGCCAATCTGAGCACAACACGTCGTAAGCGTTTAATTCATGGGCCTTAACTAGATGGACAGATGGCAGGTTCCGAAAACTTCTCGCTGCGGTGTCGTCATTCTCAGCTATCACCATCATTACTTTGCCGCCGAGTCCCAGGCTTTCTAACGCAGATATTGCGTCTTTGGTTCGGGGAGAGTCGAACCGCCATGCGTCGACTACAACTACGCGTTCGCTTTGGGCGCGATCGCTTAGTGCTGAACGCAACGCCAGCCGAGTCATTTTCTTATTTACTTTTTGGCGGTAGCTACGCGGTTTGGGTCCGTGCACAATTCCGCCACCGGTGAACTGGGGCGCTCGAATCGATCCTTGACGAGCTCTGCCGGTGCCCTTTTGTCGGTAGGGCTTCGCTCCGCCGCCTTGGACCTCTGCTCGTGTTTTGGTATTTGCGCTTCCACTTCGTCGCGCCGCTAGCTGGGCGTTGACCACCTGGTGCAAGACCGCCATGTTTGGTTCAATCCCAAAGATCGCTTCATCCAGAGTGACCGTCCCGGCACTGCTGCCGTCTTGTGCCCGAAGATCAAGAGTGGTTGCCATATTCAGCCCTTCACAGCGTCGCGGACTACAACGACGCCTCCTTTAGGGCCGGGTACCGAACCGCGAACAAGCAGGAGTTCTCGTTCGGCATCTGCTTCCACCACGGTGAGGTTCAGGGTGGTGACTTTCTCCGCTCCCATGCGACCCGGCATACGGGTGCCTTTGAAAACGCGTGATGGTGTAGCGCAGGCGCCAATAGCCCCGGGGACTCGGTGGGCTCGGTGGACACCATGGCTGGCGCCTTGGCCCGCGAAATTGTGGCGTTTCATTACGCCCGCAAACCCCTTGCCCTTCGATACTGCGGTGACATCGACTCTTTCCCCAGCTTCAAGGACATCCGCTGCAAGTTCTTGTCCCACTTCGATTTCACTGACGTCATCGAGCCGCAATTCGACTAGTCGTTGACCTGGTTCAATGCCAGCCGAGTCAAAATGTCCGGCCTCGGGTTTGCTTAACTTTCTTGCATCGCGTTCACCGAAGGTAACTTGGACCGCGGTGTAGCCATCTCGTTCATCGGTTTTGACTTGAACCACACGACACGGCGCCACTTGCAACATGGTGACGGGAACAACCCGGTTGTCATCGTCCCACAACTGGGTCATACCGACTTTTGTGGCGACTATCGCCTTATTCGCCATGTCGGGTGTCTTCCTCTTCCAAACGGAGCTGTTCGGCCGCCGTTCACGCGAACGCTCCGCTCGGCAAAGCCGGCGGAGCGAAAGATTAGGTTGTGCCGACCGGTTCCAGCCCTAGGGCCGGCCTTGCCGGACGTCGGTTCGTGCATCCAAATGTATCGGACACGCGGGGAGTAAACGATACCGGGGCTCCGGACTAATCACCACCCTGGTGCTGTTCGGATTTAATTCTGTTGAATTTTGATTTCAATGTCGACGCCGGCCGGTAATTCAAGTCGTTGCAACGAATCGACGGTCTTAGGTGAAGGTTCGACTATATCGATGAGCCTCTTATGGATTCGCATTTCGAAGTGCTCTCGGGAGTCTTTGTCTTTGTGCGGCGAGCGCACCACTGTGTAGCGGTGCTTTTCTGTCGGTAACGGAACAGGCCCTTTGATAGTTGCTTGGGTGCGCAGAACGGTTTCAACGATTTTTTGAGTGCTCTGATCCACAATGTCGTGGTCGTATGCCTTGAGGCGGATGCGAATCTTTTGTGAAGCAGCCATGGTGTTTATGCGAGAATTTTGGTGACTCGACCCGCACCCACGGTGCGGCCACCTTCACGAATCGCGAATCGCAGACCTTCGTCCATAGCGATCGGGTTGATCAACTCGACCGTCATGTCTGTGTTGTCGCCCGGCATGCACATCTCGGTACCTGAGGGCAACTCGACCATGCCCGTGATATCTGTCGTCCGGAAAAAGAACTGAGGCCGATAGTTCGAAAAGAACGGCTTGTGGCGGCCGCCTTCTTCCTTAGTCAAGACATACACCTGTGCTTCGAACTTGGCATGAGGGGTAATAGACCCTTTCGCGCAACACACTTGACCGCGCTCCACTTCTTCTTTGTCAATGCCACGCAAAAGCAACCCGACGTTGTCACCAGCTTGACCCTCATCAAGGATCTTACGGAACATTTCCACACCAGTAATCGTGGTTGTTTGCGTGTCACGAATACCAACAATCTCGATTTCGTCACCGGTGTTCACCACACCAGTCTCGATCTTGCCCGTCACCACTGTCCCTCGACCGGTAATAGAGAAAACGTCTTCAACTGGCATCAGGAACGGCTTGTCAGTATCTCGATCAGGCTCAGGAATTGCCTCATCAACAGCTGCCATTAGTTCCACAACCTGGTCCGCAGCTCCTTCAGCGCCTTCCAACGCACCTAACGCAGAAACCTGAATCACCGGAACATCGTCACCCGGGAACTCGTACTCGGTGAGTAATTCTCGAACCTCGAGTTCCACTAACTCCAACAGTTCCTCATCATCCACCATGTCAACCTTGTTCAACGCCACCACGATGTAAGGAACACCAACCTGGCGAGCTAACAACACATGCTCACGGGTTTGTGGCATCGGACCATCAGCAGCCGACACCACAAGAATCGCACCATCTACCTGAGCGGCACCGGTAATCATGTTCTTGATGTAGTCAGCGTGGCCTGGCATATCAACATGTGCGTAATGACGATTCGCTGTCTCATACTCGACATGAGAAATCGAAATCGTGATACCACGCTCCCGTTCCTCAGGCGCCTTATCAATATCCTCGAACGCCGTCGCAACGCCACCCGAAGCCTCAGCCAACACCTGCGTAATAGCAGCCGTCAACGTGGTCTTCCCATGGTCAATATGACCCATCGTTCCCACATTCACATGGGGCTTCGTCCGTTCAAACTTCTCCTTGGACATTGTTCTCTCTCCGGTGTCTTTTCTTGTTAAGGGTCTAGGTGGATTTCTTGAAAATTGATCTTGGTGGTTACTCGCCGCGGATTCGCTTTACGATGTCTTCGGCGATGCTGGGTGGTACTTGTTGATAGTTCTCGAACTGCATTGAGTAGGTAGCCCGACCCTGAGTACGGGAACGCAGGTCGTTAGCGTATCCGAACATCTCAGATAGCGGCACATGAGCATCGATCACCTGGGATGCTCCGCGACTTTCCATCTGCCCGACTCGGCCACGTCGGGCGTTGAGGTCACCAATCACGTCACCCATGTAATTCTCTGGAGTGACAACCTCGACAGACATGATCGGCTCGAGAAGTACTGGGCCTGCAGCTCGCGCTGCTTCTCGCATAGCCATAGTGCCCGCGATCTTGAAAGCCATCTCTGATGAGTCAACATCGTGGGTCGACCCGTCTATCAATTCGACCTTCACGTCGACCATGGGGAAACCGGCGAGAGGTCCGTTGTCCATTGAGGACTGTAGGCCAGCGTTCACTGAACTGATGTATTCGCGCGGGATGACACCGCCCTTTATCGAATCATCGAACACGTAGCCCTCGCCAGCGTCGCTGGGCTCAAGATTGATGACAACGACGGCGTATTGTCCCGACCCGCCGCTCTGCTTAATGTGGCGATACTCGAACTTGTTTACTGCTTTGGTGATGGTTTCTCGGTAAGCGACCTGAGGTTTGCCGATGGTGGCGTCAACACGGAACTCTCGAAGCATGCGGTCAACAAGCACTTCGAGGTGTAGCTCGCCCATCCCTGAGATAACGGTCTGGCCTGTTTCTTCGTCACTTTTGACGCGAAAAGTCGGATCTTCTTCGGACAGTGCTGTTAGGGCTTTACTTAATTTGTCCTGATCACCTTTGGATCGGGGTTCTACGGCAACATGCACCACCGGTTCGGGGAAAACGAGTTGTTCTAAGACGATGGGGCTTCCGGGATCACAAAGGGTGTCACCCGTCCGCGTATTCTTGAGTCCGATTCCAGCAACGATGTCGCCTGCTTGGATGTCGTCGCGATCTTCTCGATTGTTGGCGTGCATCTGCAGAATCCGGCCGATGCGTTCTTTGTTGCCGGTGGTGGTGTTAAGGACCTGTCCACCCTTTTCGAGACTGCCGCTGTAAACCCTGAAATAGACAAGCTTGCCTACGTGTGGGTCGGTCATGATTTTGAATGCCAGCGCCGAGAATGGTTCGCTGGCGTCGGGCCGACGTTCTAGGTCTTCTTCACCGTTTAGTGCGGTACCACCGATCGCGGGAATATCTAGAGGTGACGGCAGGTACAGCGTCACTGCATCAAGGAGGGGTTGGACACCCTTGTTCTTGAACGCCGTACCTGTGAGCACTGGCACGATGTCGTTGGCGATGGTGCCTTGTCGGATGGCGTTGCGCATTGTCTCTTCGTCAACGTCCTCCCCTTCGAGGTAAGCCATCATGATTTCTTCGTCGACGTCGGCGAGTACTTCGAGAAGCTTTCCGCGGTATTTCTCTGCTTCGCTTTGCATGTCCGCCGGAATGTCAATGGTCTCGTAACTCGCGCCCAGGTCCTCTCCCTGCCAGACGATTGCTTTCATGGCAACGAGGTCAACAACACCTATGAAGTCAGCTTCGTTCCCTATTGGAAGTTGCAATACCGCGACGTTTGCTTCAAGACGATCAACGATGCTGGCCAGCGAGTCGTAGAAAGACGCGCCGGTTCGGTCCAGTTTGTTAATGAAACACATCCGCGGGACGCGGTATTTGTCGGCCTGTCGCCAAACGGTTTCCGTCTGAGGTTCGACACCCGCGACTCCGTCAAAGATAGCAACGGCGCCGTCAAGAACTCTGAGCGATCGTTCAACTTCGACGGTGAAGTCAACGTGTCCGGGGGTGTCAATGATGTTGATGACGTGGTCGTTCCACAGGCAGGTGGTGGCTGCAGAGGTGATCGTGATACCGCGCTCTTGTTCTTGTTCCATCCAGTCCATGGTCGCGGCGCCGTCGTGAACCTCACCGATTTTGTAGTTGACGCCTGTGTAATACAGGATGCGCTCTGTTGTGGTCGTTTTCCCAGCATCAATGTGAGCCATGATGCCGATGTTTCGCACGCGGTCAAGCGGTTGATTGCGTGGCATGAAAATTCTGCCTTGGTCTCTCGGGGGTCAGGGGGACGGGGTTGGTGCAAGGACTAGGTGGTGTGCTCTGGTGGACACATCCGATATCCAGTGTGCCGGTTTCGACGGCATTGAGGGTGACAGCGCGCCTTTTGCTACCACCTGTAGTGGGCAAAAGCTTTGTTGGCCTCCGCCATCCGGTGGGTGTCTTCTCGACGTTTAGCTGAAGATCCAGTGCCGTTAGAGGCATCCAGAACTTCGTTTGCGAGTCGCTCGGCCATCGTCCGTTCACGGCGTTCGCGCGCATAACTCACAATCCAACGAATTGCGAGGGTGTTGGCTCGGCGTGGGCGTACCTCAACAGGAACTTGGTAGGTTGCGCCGCCGACGCGCCGACTTTTTACCTCGAGTTGCGGTTTCGTATTGTCGACCGCTCGCTTTAGGACCTCAAGCGCCTCGCCACTTGTTTTTTCGGAAACGATGTCAAGGGCGTCATAGACGATACGTTCAGCGGTAGCTCGTTTTCCTCGTTGCAAGACTTTGTTAATTACTTGGGTAACAAGGGTCGAATCGTAAACTGGATCAGCGGCCATTTCGCGTCTGGGAGCGGCACCACGACGAGGCATTTCAGCTGTCCTTCTTAGTGCCGTAACGTGAACGCGCTTGCCGGCGAGCGGAGACACCAGATGCGTCAAGGGAACCGCGAACGATTTTGTAACGGACACCGGGAAGATCTTTTACGCGGCCGCCTCGAACCAGAACGATGCTGTGTTCTTGGAGGTTGTGACCTTCGCCTGGTATGTAGGCAGTTACCTCTATCCCGCTGGTGAGGCGCACGCGCGCGACTTTCCGAAGGGCTGAATTCGGCTTCTTCGGCGTGTGGGTGTACACACGGGTGCATACACCTCTTCGTTGAGGGGAACCCTTGAGAGCAGGGGTCTTCCCCTTCGTCGGTTTGGATTTTCTGCCCTTGCGGACTAGCTGCTGGATTGTGGGCACCAAATACCTCAGAACTGGGTGACCTGTGGGACGGGAGCGGGCTTAGTCCTATTGGCACGAATCACGTGGCCAGGTCGGACCAAGACCGATTGACAATGCTACGAGTCGCGCAACCGAGAGGCAACCTCAAGTGCCTCGTTGAAACAAGATAGCTACCTGCGTCTATTTCTCAGCAGCTGCCGGCTTAGGCAAATGATCATTGGCGGGTGAACCGTCGAACTAGCGCATTCATTATTTCATCAAGGTCCACTCGGTTCGCGCCGACCGCAACTACCGCCACCGAGCTGAGCGGAAGTACGCCCCAAACCTGGCCGTCGGCTGTCATAACCGAACCAGTCATAGGACCCCACGTTGCATGGACTGACGTATCGAGAGCGGCGGTACGTAATCCCTCGATAAAGCTCATGTTGCCGACCACCGGATCGGTTACCCCAATCAACAAGACTGCTCCGATCGGTTTAGCTCCGCGAACGAGGCCTATGGCCGCCACATCACTGACGGCGGCAGCTATTTCGACGTCGTCGAATATGAAGCGTTGTAATTGACGTTCTGCGGTCGGGGAGAGAGTTATGGGCTGCAGATGGGGCGGCCACACCATGGTTTCGAGAAGCTGCGAAGCGCTTATCAAATATGGTTCATTGGTCAAGATAGTGGTCGTAGGCGTTGTCTGACGCTCAAGCGTTGTGCCGGCGCAACTATTTGCGCATATGCAGAGCACCAAGATGGTGCTCATCGCCGCTTTTCGCATACCGCGGTGACTATCCTGCATCGCCGATTTCGACGACGTCACCACCTTCGTTGCTTCCGATGGTAGCCAACCATTCCGCGGGGTCTAGATCCTCATCGGAAGTGAAGAACTCCATCGGTTCGTAATCGGGTGCGGTGGTGTCGATATTGCGGTACCTGCCCTGACCAGTGCCGGCAGGAATCAATTTGCCGATGATGATGTTTTCTTTTAGACCTTTCAGATCATCGCGCCTTGATTCAATTGCAGCTTCGGTGAGTACACGGGTGGTCTCTTGGAAAGACGCTGCCGATAGCCAGGAATCCGTCGCCAGCGAAGCCTTGGTGATACCCATGATGACCGGCCGGGCTTCCGCTGGTCGTTCACCTTCTTGAACAAGGTTGCGGTTTACTTCGGCGTATATGCGCTGGTCAACCTGCTCGCCTGGCAAGAAAGTTGACCCTCCAGGCTCGCCTACGAGCACTCGGCGGGTCATCTGTCGGATGATCAGCTCAATGTGTTTGTCGTGAATCGAGACGCCTTGTTCGCGGTATACCTTCTGAACCTCCTCGACAAGATATTGCTGTGTCTCGCGCACTCCTCGTATGTCAAGAAGCTCCTTGGGATCGCGTGGACCATCAACGAGGGGATCTCCAGCTCGGATTTCTTGCTTATCAACGACTGCGAGACGAGACATTGTCGGCACGGTATGTGTCTCTTCTTCGCCGTCGTCACCCACAACTATGATCTCTCGACCTCGGCCATCATCATCACCGATTCGCACGACACCAGATCGTGTTGCCAGAGTCGCTTTGCCCTTGGGAGTGCGGGCCTCGAAGAGTTCCACTACGCGGGGTAGACCACCGGCAATGTCGCTGCCAGCCACACCGCCCGTGTGGAAAGTTCTCATCGTCAACTGCGTTCCAGGCTCGCCGATTGACTGCGCCGCGATCACACCGACCGCCTCGCCGACTTCAATTAACTTGCCGGTCGCGAGCGATCCCCCGTAGGCCTTAGCTGATACCCCAAATTCGGAATTGTCAGTTAGGGGTGACAAGACTTGAACCCGGGTGACCTTGGGGTCATCACGAAGGATTTCTAACTCTTCATCTCCAATCAACGTTCCGGCCGCCATTACGCCGTCGCTTAGCTCAACGTCCTGGGCGAGGCTTCGGCTGAAGAGACGCGTTTCTAAATATGTTCGCCTGTCGTCGCTGTCAGGCTCAATGTCTTCGAGCCAGAGTCCCAGTATTGGGCCAGATCTCTCAAAGGGATCTTCTTCATTGATGATCAATTCTTGAGCAACGTCGACGAGTCGACGAGTTAAGTAGCCGGAGTCCGCTGTTCGCAAGGCGGTATCAACGAGTCCTTTGCGAGCCCCAGGGGTGGAAATGAAATATTCCAACATAGACAAACCTTCACGGTAAGAAGATTTGATGGGTCGGGGAATGATGTCACCGCGCGGGTTGGCTACTAGTCCTCGGATGGCGGCGATCTGTCGAACTTGCATCATGTTGCCACGCGCGCCTGAACCAACCATCATGTCGATGGGATTAAAGACAACCGACGCCAGTTCACGTTCGAGAGAAGCGCGGACTTCTTCTGTGGCGGAGGTCCAGATTTCGACCTCTTTTTGTCGACGTTCACCATCAGTGATAATTCCGCGGCGGAACTGATTTTCGACGCGTTCCGCCTCACCCTCATACCGCTCGAGAATCTCGGCTTTGTCGGGAGGAGTGCGAACATCATCAATCGAGATTGTCAGTCCGCACCTGGTGGCGTATCGGTAGGAGAGATCCTTGACGCGGTCGAGAGATACAGCGACCTCAATGGTCGGCCAACCGTCGGAAAGGTCGCGAACGATATCTCCCATGTCACTCTTTCTGACAGCCTGATTGACGAATGGGAAGTCAGTGGGCAGTGCGTCGTTGAAGATGGCGCGACCCGGAGTCGTCACTTGATGTCCGCCATCTTCGTTGGCGAGTGCTTCTGTGCGCCAAATGACTGGCCGATGAAGGTCGATGAGGTTCAGGGCTACGGCACGTTCTATTTCATAGAAGTGTTTGAAGACCGGCATATCCTCGGCTTCATCTTCTCCTCGCATCTCTGTGAGGTAGTACCCACCGATGATCATGTCCTGGCTGGGGACAGTCATGGGTCGGCCATCCGCAGGCGAGAGGATGTTGTTGGCAGAGAGCATGAGCACCCTTGCTTCAGCTTGAGCTTCAGACGACAACGGCAGGTGCACTGCCATCTGGTCGCCGTCGAAGTCCGCGTTGAACGCGGCACAAACAAGGGGATGAATCTGAACTGCTTTTCCTTCCACCAGAATCGGCTCAAATGCCTGAATTCCCAAGCGGTGGAGTGTTGGGGCGCGGTTGAGGAGGACTGGATGTTCTTTAATAACCTCTTCAAGAACATCCCAGACTTCGGAACGGCGACGTTCAACCATGCGTTTCGCTGACTTAATGTTTGGGGCAAGATCTAGGTCGTCGAGACGTTTCATAACGAATGGCTTGAACAACTCCAACGCCATGAGCTTGGGGAGTCCGCACTGATGCAATTTCAAGGTTGGACCTACCACAATCACCGAACGACCTGAGTAGTCAACCCGCTTCCCTAACAAGTTCTGACGGAAACGTCCTTGCTTCCCCTTAAGCATGTCCGAGAGCGACTTCAAGGGGCGGTTCCCCGGCCCTGTAACCGGGCGCCCACGTCGGCCGTTGTCGAAAAGCGCGTCAACGGCCTCTTGAAGCATTCTTTTCTCGTTGTTAACGATAATTTCTGGGGCGCCGAGATCGAGGAGCCGTTTCAACCGGTTATTCCTGTTAATGACGCGCCGGTAAAGATCGTTTAGGTCGGAGGTAGCGAATCGACCGCCATCTAATTGCACCATTGGGCGGAGATCAGGAGGAATCACGGGGACGGCGTCCAGAATCATGGCCCGTGGGTCGTTGATTCGACGATCGTTGGGGTTTCGGCGGTTGAAGGCGCTGAGAATTTTGAGTCGTTTGATTGCTTTTTGCTTACGTTGGGCTGACAGCGGGCGACGCCCGTCTGCGGCTTCGATAGCTTCGCGAAGAAGAAGTTCTTCGTCGTCGAAGTCAATTCGAGCCATGAGTTGGGCAATGGCTTCGGCGCCCATTCCGCCTTCGAAGTAGTCGCCGTAACGATCTTCGAGTTCGCGCCACAGCAATTCGTCTTCGATGATTTTTCGACCGTGAAGGTCACGGAACTCGTCGAAAGCTCGCTCGACAGTTTCTAGTTCGGTATCGCACTCCGCTCGGAGCGCTTCGACATCTCGGTCAGCGTCGCGACGGCGGGCTTTCAGATCTTTCTCTTTCAGACCTTCAGCTTCAAGCTCTGTTATTTCTCCTTCAAGTTCTTTCAACCGGTTTGAGATTTCATCATCGAATTCTTCGCGTACGACGTCGAGTTCTTCACGCATTTCTAATTCGAGCCGCGGCAAATCTTCGTGTCGTTTGTCTTTGTCAACCCATGTGACCAGGTTGGCGGCAAAATAAATCACACGTTCGAGTTGCTTGGCTTTGAGTTCTTCCTTGATCTCTAGGCCTGTAAGCAGGTATGCGAGCCAACTTCGGGTACCGCGCAGATACCAGATATGCACTACCGGCGCGGCTAGTTCGATGTGACCCATTCGCTCTCGGCGGACTTTTTGCCTCGTGACTTCAACTCCGCAGCGTTCACAGATAATCCCTTTAAAGCGCACTCGTTTGTATTTGCCACAAGCGCATTCCCAATCCTTCGTGGGCCCAAAGATTTTCTCGCAGAAAAGCCCATCCTTTTCTGGCTTGAGGGTCCTGTAGTTGATGGTTTCGGGCTTCTTTACTTCGCCGTTAGACCAGGTTCGGATTGCGTCGGCCGTAGCGAGACCAATGCGGATGTCGGAGAACTCGTTGACGTCAATCATTTGCTGCTCTCAATTCGCGAAGGGGATGGGGTTTGCGTGCCGGCGGTCACACTCGTTGCCTCCGAAGTTGATCTTCTTCATCAGTCCCTCGTTCAGGTCGGCTGATGTCGATACCTAATGACTCCTCAGCTCGGAAGACATCCTCATCAAGTCCCTGCATGTCAATCTCATCGCCGTTAAGGGATATGACTTCTACGTTCAGGCATAGGGCTTGCATTTCTTTGATGAGCACCTTGAAACTCTCTGGGATTCCGGGCTCTGGAATATTTTTCCCCTTGACGATCGCTTCATAGACCTGCACTCTGCCCAAGGTGTCATCGGACTTCACGGTTAAGAGCTCCTGGAGGAGATAGGCAGCCCCGTAGGCCTCGAGAGCCCAGACTTCCATTTCTCCGAAGCGTTGCCCTCCGAATTGAGCCTTACCACCCAATGGCTGTTGGGTGATCATGGAGTACGGGCCCGTCGAGCGAGCATGGATTTTGTCGTCGACAAGATGAGCCAATTTGAGGATGTAGCTGTACCCGACCATGATCGGTCGGTCGTACGGTTCACCGCTGCGCCCGTCGTACACGACGGCCTTTCCGGCTGGCGTCATCATCCTCTCCCCAGAAGATGCTTCTGGGCGGAGGTTTTCTAACGTCATTTGAATGGTGGGGTGGTCGCCGGCTTTTTCGGTTTCGTCCCAAGCTGCTCCGTCAAAGACGGGGGTGGCGACGAACACCGACGGTTCAGTTCGAGGTCGCGTTTTCCGTTCAGTGTTTGAGGCCGGCTCGTCCCCAACGAGTTGTCCGTCGTGTTCCCATCCCCAACGGGCGGCATACCCCAGGTGGGCCTCAAGAACTTGGCCGACGTTCATGCGACTGGGAACCCCAAGTGGGCTCAAAATGATGTCGAGTGGCGTGCCATCCGCGAGATAGGGCATCTCTTCGATGGGCAGAATCTTAGAAATAACGCCCTTGTTACCGTGACGTCCAGCCAATTTGTCGCCGACGCTGATCTTGCGTTTTTGGGCCACATACACGCGTACAAGTTCGTTTACGCCTGGGGGGAGTTCTTCGTCATCGTCGCGTTGTAACACCCGGACATCGGTAACGATGCCTCTTTCGCCGTGGGGGACCTTTAGTGAGGTGTCACGCACTTCTCGAGCTTTTTCTCCGAAAATTGCTCGCAGTAGGCGCTCTTCTGGGGTCAGTTCCGTTTCACCTTTTGGTGTGACCTTGCCGACGAGTACGTCACCAGGACCGACTTCAGCGCCGACGCGCACTACTCCACGCTCGTCAAGGTCACCCAAAACATCATCAGCTACGTTGGGAATGTCGCGGGTAATTTCTTCGGGGCCAAGTTTGGTGTCGCGCGCGTCGATTTCGTGTTCGTGTATGTGAATTGAAGTGAGTACGTCATCTTTTACGAGACGTTCACTGATGATGATCGCGTCTTCGAAGTTGTATCCCTCCCAAGACATATAGCCAACGAGGAGGTTCTTGCCGAGAGCCAGCTCTCCTTGGTCGGTGGAGGGGCCATCTGCGAGCACGGCGTTCTTCTTAACTTTGTCTCCTTCGCGAACAAGCGGTTTTTGGTTGATGCATGTGTCTTGGTTCGAGCGCTCAAACTTGAGTAATTCGTGGCTGACAGTCCCCGCCTTGTTGTATTCAACGGTGATACTCGTGCCCGTTACTTCGCTGACAACTCCGGCTTCGTCGGCGAGAATGACATCCGCGGCGTCGCCCGCAGCGCGACGTTCGATGCCCGTACCTACGTAGGCGGCTTCTGAACGAAGCAGCGGAACCGCTTGGCGCTGCATGTTTGCTCCCATGAGAGCACGATTGGCGTCATCGTGTTCCAGGAATGGGATCAATGCCGTTGCGACTGACACTATTTGCTTGGGCGAAACGTCCATCATGTCAACTTCGTCTGCAGGTACGTAGCTGATTTCAGTCGTTGCCGCGAAGTAGGTGTCTCGCTCCATTTGAAGCTTGAGGTCCGCGAGGCTTGCACCTTGGGGGCTCTTTCGAACGAGCACTCTTGGGTTGCGGAAAGTTTTCTTATCCGTGAGCGGCGCATTTGCTTGTGCTACAACGAATTCTTCTTCTTCGTCTGCCGTGAGATAGCGAATTTCGTCCGAAACTTTTCCCTTTTTGACGACTCGGTATGGCGACTCAATGAATCCGAATTCATTTACTCGGGCGAATGTCGCCAAGCCTCCGATGAGGCCAATGTTCGGGCCTTCCGGTGTTTCAATCGGGCACATCCGTCCGTAGTGGCTGAAGTGGACGTCGCGAACTTCGAAACCGGCGCGTTCTCGGGAAAGGCCACCTGGCCCAAGAGCCGAAAGGCGGCGCCGGTGAGTCAAACCAGAAAGGGGATTGACTTGATCCATGAACTGCGAAAGTTGCGAGGTGCCAAAGAACTCTTTGATTGCCGCTGTAACGGGTCGGGTATTTATGAGTGTTGTGGGTGTGATGGCTTCTACGTCTTGCGTTGTCATGCGTTCTCGCACGACTCGCTCCATACGGCTGAGGCCAATCCGGACCTGGTTTTGAATGAGTTCGCCAACGGATCGGATACGTCTATTCGCGAAGTGGTCTTGGTCGTCAAGCCGGTAGCCGGGTTCCGCGTTGGCCAGATGCAGCAAGTAGCTGATAGCGGCCAACACTTCTGAACGCGTCAGAACTTGGGATTCTTTGCCGGGACGTTCCAACTTAAGTCCGAAGAGTTTCTCCAGCTTCTCAATTTCGGAACTCAGTTTCTTATTGAGCTTGTATCGGCCCACTTTAGAAAGGGAATATCGGCGTTCTTCGAAATAGGCGTTGTTGAAATAGTTCGCGGCGGCTTCCGGCGTCGGGGGTTCTCCGGGTCGGGCACGCTTGTAGATCTCGATCAAAGCTGCTTCTTGTGTGGGGGCGATTGGCGTGTCTTCCTCGCGGGCCCATTTGGCTCGTTCACTTTCCCATTGGCCTTCAAGAAAGTCGAAGTGTTCGACGAAGCGTTCTAGGAAACCTGGGTGGCTTGTTTCGTCGTAGCCAAGGGCTCGAAGCAGGGTGAAGATACTTAACCGGCGCTTTCTGGCGATGCGGGCACCAGCGGTCACGTCTTTACCGGGTTTGTGTTCGACGTCGAATTCGATCCACTCACCGCGATAGGGGTGGATAGTGCCGGTGACAAGTTGGTGCTTTTGCATGTTGCGGAGGCGGTACCGCTCGCCTGGTTGGAAAATGACACCTGGTGACCGGACGAGCTGGCTGACTATCACTCGTTCCGTGCCGTTAATGATGAAGGTCCCTTTGTCAGTCATCTTGGGGAAATCACCCATAAAGACTGTTTGCTCTTTGATTTCGCCGGTGTTTCGGTTCATGAACCGGGCCCGAACGAAAATCTGGTCGGAATAGGTGTGGTCTTTCTCTTTACATTCCTTTTCAGAAAACTTAGGGGGGCCCCGAAGGTCCTCGTCCTCGCTGTCGAACTCGAATTCGAGTTCGAGGTTTCCCGTGAAGTCAGTTATTGGGCTGATATCGGCAAAGGTTTCTGCCATTCCAACCGCTAGAAAGCGATCAAAGGACTTCTTCTGGACGTCAATT
>DASCSY010000020.1:0-21309 GCA_034399415.1 Acidimicrobiales bacterium | reverse complement strand
TCGCTTCCGACGTCAGCCACGAGCTTCGTTCTCCGCTGATGACCCTTCGAACATCAATTGAAGTCATCCAACATCGCCGAGAAGAACTGTCCGATCGGACAAAGCAAGCTCTGGAACTCTTGAACGATGAAGTAGTTCGATTCGAGCATCTCGTGCAGGACCTTCTTGACCTTTCCAGATCAGATTCAGGTCCCATGGAAAACGACCTTGTCAACATTGAAGAGTTGGTGAAAGCCAGCTTGGCACTCACCGAAAGTGATACTTCGGTCGAAGTAATTGGCACTGCTCGTGGTGCATTGGTAATGGGCGACAAACGACGATTAGCTCAGGTGTTGGACAACTTGCTACGTAATGCCGAGAAATACGGAGGTGGTGCGACCGGGGTAACCGTCGCTCCTAATGGAGGGAACATTGAAATCACAATCGAAGATTCGGGACCCGGGGTAGCTCCCTCGGAGCGTTCGTTAATCTTTGAAAGATTTACTCGCGGTGCAGCCGCACGCAAGAGAGGTGCGGGCGATGGCGCTGGACTTGGTTTGGCTCTAGTAGACGAACACACACGCCGACACGGAGGTAGCGCACGCGTTGAGGGCAAAGCTGATGGAGGACCGGGGGCTCGTTTCATCATCACGCTTCCTAGGGCTGGTCGACGATGACTACACACCGATTTCGCGTCGCCTTAGCGATCCTGACGACGGTCTTGATAACCCTCCCAAGCTGTGGCCTCAGTTCTGACAGCCAGCCGACGGCTCTTTCCGTCCCTAAAGACGTGTTCCCTTCAGATGCTGGGGACAGCGACCGGGTCCGCCTAGTCCCGAACGCAACCCTCCATCCGGTCTATTTTCTGCGTGATGACGCATTAGCTGAGATCCAAAGGCCCCTACCTCCGCCGGTGTTTCTCGATGCACCATTGAATAACCTCCTCGAGGGTCCAACAGAGGCCGAAGCGGAGCGGGGATTTGTGTCGGCGATACCTGCTGGCACTGAGGTAGTTGACGTCGCTCTAATGAGAAACAACACGATCTCGATTCACCTCAACCAAACATTTTTCGAAATCGAAGGTGCTCAACGAATTCGCGCTTCCGCTCAACTGGTATTTACAGCGTCGGCACTAGTCAACGACGCCCAGGGAGTGATCTTCTTCTTGGAGGGAGAGCCAGTTCAGCTTCCTGATGGGGAAGGGACGATCGAAGAAGTCCCCGAAGGCCGACTTCCCGCACCGCTAACTATCGGCGACTACTCCTCTCTGTCACCTGTCGTAACCAGCGAGTAGTCATTAACCGAAGTTTGAACGGGTAAGGCGCCTGCGTCGACGAACCTGCGCTATTCCTCTAGTGGACGCAACAAGCATCAGCATCGTGGGGAAGACTTCGAGTCGACCAAAAAACATCAGCGCCATGAGGGCCGCTCTGCCTGCTCTTGGGAAGACGAGGAAATTGTTGGTCGGACCGGCATCGCCGAGGGCGGGTCCGGCGTTCCCTAGGGCAGATATGGCCCCACTGAAACCTGTAACCGGGTCCACCCCGAGTCCAGTGAGAACTACTCCCCCTGCCACTATTAAACCCAAATAGAGCAGAACGAAGCCCACTACCTTTGCCGCGATCTGTTCTTCAATGGTCGTACGACCCAGACGAATCGGAACCACGGCTTTCGGATGTCGCGCTCGCACTAACTCTCTGAACGCGTACCGAAACACGACCTGCAATCGGAGCACCTTCATGCCCCCAGCAGTCGAACCGCTCATGCCGCCAACGACCATCAGAACCAAAAGCACTAATTGTGCCGCAGGCATCCACGCTACGTAGTCCGAGGTGCCGAAGCCAGTGCTGGTGCCGAGAGAAACCGCATAGAAGAGCGATTCTCTAAGATTTTGCAACCATTCCAACTCCCCGGTGTTCACCCAAACCAGCACACCGAAGGCAGAGAAGATCAGCCACAAGTACCAGCGAATTTCAGACACCCGACGGTAGGCCCCAAGTCCCCCGGTCACGGCGTGCCAATGAGTGGAGAAATTCGCTCCGCAATAGAGCATGCCGACGATCAGTACAGTTTCAACCGCAAAAGAATCGAAGTGGGCGATGGACTCTCCGTATGGCGAGTAGCCGCCCGTTGCGACCGTAGTGAACGCATGAGTCACAGCATCAAAAATTGACATCCCCACTACCAAAAGCGCCGCCGCTATCAATAAGGTGACGCCTCCATACAGCAGCCATAGCCGTCGCGCTGTATCTCTCACGCGCAGCGAAAGTCGATCAGCGGTTGGGCCGGGCGCTTCACTAGCTATCAAATCAAGCCCCCCAATCCCTAAGGCCGGGAGGATCGCCACCGCCAACACGATGAGACCCATACCCCCAAACCATTGGATCATGCTGCGAAAGAAGAGCACGCCTCGCGGAATCGAATCGAAATTAGACAGGATCGTCGACCCCGTACACGTAAACCCGGAGACAGACTCGAACAGGGCATCATCAAATCGAATCCAGGGAATGACCCCGGTCAGCAAGAAGGGTAAGGCACCCGCTAACGAAACTGCCACCCAGCTCCATGCGACCGAAGCAAAGGCGAGAGCAGAATCAGCGGAAGGGGACACGTTCGACCCGAAAAACAGTCCGGCACCGACGGACACCGTGATGATGGATGACCAGAACAGACCTTCTGAGCCTCCGCCGCCGTCTGCCAACGCCACGATCGCCGAAAAGGCCATTGCCAACGCGACCGCGATCAAAGCCGCTCCCGCCACACGAACCGGGGTAACTGCTACCCGTCTCACCGGACGACCACTTCACTTCTAGACATCCGCCAGCGCCGAAGGGCAGTTTGTGCGGGTTCGCCGACGCCTCCAAGAGCTACGAGAACAGGTGTTACAGAGATTCTTCCGATCACCATGAGAAGGGCGGCCGCAACATGGCCAATGGCCCCCACCGAGCCCAAGTGTCCTGTAGGACCGAATTCTCCAAATCCCACTCCGACGTTCGACATGATTGAAACAGCGAATGTAAAGGCGCCTTCGATATCTAGGCCGTCTGCGCCGAGCACCAAAACGGTTGGCACTAACAGCATCGTCGCCAGGAACAACTCCCCGATAATTCGCGCGAGCGCTGTTTCTCCTATCGAAGACCGGCCGAGATGAATTTTTTCAACTGCAGTCGGATGGATGCTACGCCGCAGCTCGCGACCAATGTATTGCCCCAAGACCATAAATCGCATCACTTTGAATCCACCGGCTACTGATGCAGACATCCCGCCCACGGCCATTAGAACCAACAGCAACGCCTCGCCACCGAAGGAAACGCTGGCCATATCGCCGGCGATGTGACCAGTCGTGGAAATGGACGACACGGTGAGAAAGATTGCGTGTCGAATAGTGCTTGCGGTGGGTAAGCCGTCGGACCAAGCAAGTACAGCGAACGTGACCGTCGCGATCAATCCCACGTACACGCGAAACTCCAGGCTGCGGACGAAACGATGAAGGTCACCTCGGCGCATCGCCCTGAAAATTAGAGGCAGACTGGTGCCCGCCGCGAACATGCCAACAATCGTGATCCATTCGATGGTCGCAGAATCAAATGAAGCTATGGACCCCATACGGCTAGAAAAGCCGCCCGAAGAAATAGTGGTCAAGGAATGGACGAGGCTGTCCACGAAGGGCATTCCGGCCAGTAAGAAAGCCAGCCCAAGAAGTCCGGTCAACGCGACGTAAATGGTGACGAGTCGAGCCATTGTCGAGCCACTTCGAGGCGCTAGGCGTCGAGCTGAACGAGTTGCGACTCCCCCGTCGGCATCGAGTCCTCCTACTCCGAGGTGCGGAAGTACCCGCACAAGTACGATGATGATCGCCGCTGCTGACAACCATTGACCCAGTGCTCGAAACAGCAACATCCCCAAAGACAGCACTTCGGGATTGATGGTCGATGCGTTAGTACCAGTAATGGTCGCCGCAGCTTCAACTATTGCTACATCGAGATTGCTTGTTGCCCCCGTAGCTAGATGAGCTGCAGTCACGGCTACGAGCGCAGCGGATGCGCCACATGCCACTGCGGCGAACAGTCGAGAGATTGGCAAACTTGAAGGGAAACTTGAAAGGCGAACAACTAGTAATCCGGCGATTTCGATGGCTACTCCAGTTACCAACAAAGCCAGATAGTCGGGTCCGCCATCTATGAAATCAGCTATAGAGCAAGCGACGAGTAGCGGCGCACTTAGAACCCAGACCGCACCAATTGTCACTCCAACAGCGGATTCGATTTTTCCTCTTGACAGCGCCTGAATCAGCGATGCGCACCATGACAAAAGTCTTCCTGTCAGCCGCTGAGTAAACCCTCGAGCCGTAGCTCGCGCGGGAGGCCTAGGTGTCACCCGAAGGCCTGCTTCACCTCATCTACAAGATGAGGTTTTGCAAATACGATGACATGATCGCGTGAGCGCAGGACACTGCGACCCCGAGCTATGTGCGCGTTGCCATCGCGCACAATGGCCGCAAGCAGCACGCTCCCGCTAAGACCCAGATCTCGAACAGCGGTTCCATCAGCAGGGGCTTCGGGTGCCACCTCAAATTCTACGACTTCTACGTCGCCGTCTAGGAACGTCGCTACCGCCGCTACATCCCCGCGTACGTAACGCAGAACGCTGTTGGCACTTGCAGTTCGCGGCGACAATGCCGCGTCAATCCCAACTTGTTCTAACAAGGGAAGCAGACTGAGTCGGTGAACCACCGCGATCGTTTCGGGGGCGCCCATCGATTTGGCATATAAGCACGCGAGTACATTCGCGTCGTCTTGTCCTGTCGAGGCAACTACAGCGTCAAAGTCACCGACTCGTTCCGAGGAGAGAAGGTCGGTGTCCGTGATATCTCCCTCGAAAATTAGACATCCAGCTAACTTCTCGGCTAACTGCTCACAGCGTTCCTTCCGCAACTCGATAATGGCAACCTCAACGCCTCTATCGATCAGCCGCCGAGCTAAGAGTTCAGCTGTTCGGCCGCCGCCCAGGAGCATCACTCGTTTGACCTCTGCTCGGTGCAAGCCAAGTAAATCCATCAACTCACGTCGGCCTTTGCGGAGACACACGACACGAAGCAGATCATGTGACTGCAACACGATCTCCTCACGAACGACGTGGCTGTCACCGTCGCGGACAATTTCACCGAAAATGAAGTCCCATTCAGGCTCGTAAGTAGCACCAATTTCGCCTATAGAGCGGCCGACGACAGGGGCCTCGTCGGTCAATCGCGCCCCTACCAACAAAACTTCTCCACCGGCCATCTCATAAAGATTGCTTGCACCCCTGTACAGCAAGAGTTCGTGTATTGCTCCGGCTGTCTGTTCGTCAGGATCGAGAACGAGATCGACTCCCATCGCGTCACGAATCTTGCGGCCCGCAGGTCCTCTTAGTTCCGCGTCGTCGATCCTGGCAACAGTCGACAGCGGTTCGTCGGCACGTGCTTGTCGCGCCTGCAGGCAGACGAGCAAATTCGTCTTGTAACTCTGAGTTACCGCCACCAGAACTTCGGCTTTGTCTACCTCCGCCTCATTCAAGATACTCGGATTGGTCGCATCTCCGGTCACGGTGAGAATGTCGTTGTCGCGTTCCAGGCGCATCAGCGGTTCTCGCAGCTCATCAATGACGACTACGTCGTTCCCTTCGCGTGATAGCCGCGCTGCCACGTAGCTACCCACCTCTCCGGCACCGACTACGAGGATTCTCACGCATTTAACGGTAGCGGCAGAGTTAGGCGCTGAGAACCTACTCGCTCTAGGTAATTGGGTCAGTAGCTGGCGGCGGTAGCTTGTTCTAATGGCAGTAGTGGTCTCTATAGATGCGGGCACAACAGGTGTTAGGTCGTTTGCTCTTGATGAGAACGGCGAACAGGTTGGACTCTCATACAAAGAATTCCAGCAGCATTATCCCCGTCCAGGCTGGGTGGAACATGACGCATCTGAGATATGGACCTCTGTTCAGGCCACGCTCTCAGAGCTGATGAGCACTATCAAGGAACCGATAGCGGCGGTGGGTATCACCAACCAGCGCGAAACGATCGTGGCCTGGAGTCGAGCTTCTAATGAGCCCCTTTGTCGCGCAATCGTGTGGCAAGACCTTCGGACGTCGGATCGCTGTGACCAACTCTTAGAAAGCGCCCATTTGGATCAGTTCCGCAAAATCACCGGACTTGTGATTAACCCCTACTTCAGCGGCACCAAAATCCAATGGCTACTTGAGAACGGCGAGGTGCAAGCAAACCCGGATCTGGCCTTTGGCACCATAGATAGCTGGCTCATTTGGAAGTTGAGCGGAGGCTCCACGCACGCAACCGACGCAACCAATGCTTCTAGAACGCTCCTGTACGACATCAACGAAGGTTGCTGGTCCCCTGATCTCTGTGAACTGCTTGGAGTCCCGGCCTCAAGTCTGCCTGAGGTGCGACCTTCCGCGGGACGCTTCGCCGTAACTGCTGATACCACGGCATTAGGTGCTGGGATCCCAATTAGCGGCGTTGCAGGAGACCAGCAGTCTGCACTATTTGGCCAGGCCTGCCTTGAGCCGGGAATGACTAAAACTACCTATGGGACGGGATCTTTTGTTTTGATGAACGTAGGTACTACCTGCCCCGAAGCGGTCGAAGGTTTACTTACAACGGTCGCATGGGACCTAGGTAACGGACCCGTCTTCGCATTGGAAGGTTCCGTGTTTGCGACCGGCGCGGCGATCCAGTGGCTGCGCGATGGTTTAGGAGTTATCGGCGACGCTTCCGAAATTGGGCCCCTTGCAGAATCGGCCGACGACACCGGTGGCGTTTTCTTCGTACCGGCTTTCGCTGGGTTAGGAAGTCCTTGGTGGGATACACGTGCTCGGGGAACGATTATCGGATTAACCGGGGGCACCGGACGGAAAGAACTGGCGTTGGCAGTCGTAGAAGCAATGGCGTTCCAGACGCGTGATGTGGTCGACGCGATGATCCAAGCGGGCGGCATGCCAGTGAGCGAGATGAGAGTTGACGGAGGTGCCGCCGTCATGGACCTACTTCTACAAATTCAAGCTGACCAACTTGGGGTGCGCGTAGCGAGGCCCCGTATCACTGAAACGACAGCGCAAGGTGCAGCGATGCTCGCAGGGCTTGCTGAAGGAATTTGGACCAACACTCAAGAAATTGGTGATGCCTGGCAACTCGACCAGGCTTTCCAACCCCGTGACAACCGCCGAGAGTCCGATGCCGTGCACGAGGAGTGGTTGCGAGCAGTTGCCAGATCAAGAAATTGGTCTAATAGCCAGTAGTTGTTTCGAGTTCCAACTCAACTGAGTCTTTCGAGACCGGCACCTAACTGCGTTATTGCCTGACGGATGCGCTGCTCATTCTCGACAAGAGCAAACCGAACAAAACCTTCACCCCCTGGCCCGAAGCCAACTCCGGGCGAAAGCGCAACGTTAGTGGTCTCCACAAGGTGCGTACAGAATCCAACTGATCCCATCTCCTGGTAAGCCTCAGGAATGGGGGCCCAAACGAACATCGTCCCTTTAGGTGGTTCGACATTCCAGCCGACACGTTCAAGCCCTCGAATGAGAGTGTCCCGCCGTGACTGGTAAATCTGATTTACCTCGGCAGGAAAGTTCGTCTCTTCGTTCATAACAACCGTTGCCGCTATTTGGATTGGCTGAAAAGTGCCGTAGTCGAGGTAGCTTTTTAGTTTCGCTAGGGCACCAACAACTTCGCGGTTGCCTACGCAAAACGCCACCCGCCAGCCCGCCATCGAGAAAGATTTCGTGAGGCTGTAAAACTCTACAGCCACCTCTTTTGCTCCATCGGCTTGGAGAATCGACGGGGGACGATACCCGTCGAAACCTAAGTCGGCATATGCGAAGTCATGCACCAACACGACCTCGCGTTCACGGGCAAAGTCGACGAGTCGCTGCATGAAGGTCAAGTCAACGCAGGTCGTCGTCGGGTTGTGAGGAAAGGAAAGAACGATGACGCGGGGCCGAGGCCAGGAATACTCGAACCGCTCGACAAGGGACTCAAAGAAATCTTCTTCCGTTGCCAACGGCACTTCGCGAACATTTGCCCCCGTGAACAACGGTCCGAATATGTGGATTGGATACGAAGGTGCCGGAACCAAGCACGCGTCACCAGGACCGAGCAGCGCCCACATCAAATGAGAGAAGCCTTCTTTCGCCCCGATTGTGTTGATTATTTCCGTTTCGGGATCGAGTGAGACATCCCACTGACGAGCGTAAAGATCCGCCACGGCTTGACGAAGCTTGGGAATTCCGCGACTTGCAGAATACCGGTGGTTGCGGTCGTTCTGAGCAGCTTCACTTAGCTTGTTCACCGCTGTCTGCGGGGAGGGGATATCGGGATTTCCGAATCCCAAATCAATCACATCGGCGCCAGCGCGACGCCTCTCCATTTTCAGAGAGTCGATGATTGTAAAAACATACGGTGGCAGGTTGCTGATACGTCTGAACTCCACGAAGTTCGAGGGTACCGAGCACTAGCCCTATGACCAGATCACATCGTGCAAGAAATATTGTGGGCCATTACCGGGAGTCCTTTTGTAAAAGCACTCAGTTGCTAGTCCGCGGAGCTTTCCGGGGCTAGTCCTCTAGTTGAGCCTGCAGGTCGTCAAGAGCAGCGTGAGCGATTCTTCCCTCTGCTCGACGTTTCACAAAACCAGGGAGTGGCACAGCCAACTCGAGAGCCAACTCGTAAACGACTTCCGTTTGGTCCGGTTCGTCGGGCACGCTCTCAAATCGGTAGCTACCATCCAGACGTTTGACGATATCCCCAGTAACAAGCTCCCACCGGATAGCCGATGGGGCCTCAGAGTGGTCGTACGCCAACGAATAGGTGGCGCTCCTGCCCATCGCTGCAACCCGGAAAGTTGCCTCGGTGACCCGACCTTCGTCGTCTCGGTTCTCTATAGCCACCTCTCGGTGATCGCTCACTCACGTTTCGTATCTTTCGATGTCAGAAACCAGCGCATGGCAGTCTTCAAGGTCAGCATTGATGACACGAGAGACTTTTAATTTGTCGATCATGACGCGCCTCCCGTCTGCACACCTATTTCATTCTGCCACGCTAAGGGCCTCAACCGGGGTCGGAAGGGCGAGGAGGAAATGTCCCATATCGACCCGCCCAAAAAGCAGCAACTCCGAACACAAAAGTTGGTGCCAATACCGCATATGCAACATCTGTATAGATTCGGACGCCGGCAGCTGTAAATGCGGCAGTGAGCTGGATGAGAATCGACCCAGTTAAGACTCTTCGAGCAACCGCCGGCGAGGAGTCGTGAAGAAGAAACAGACCAGCGACGCTTACGTGTTCGAATCGACTTCGCCTTAGCCCTAGGGCGAACGCAAGCACGAGAAGTACCAGACCAAGACCGAACATCGAGATCGAAGCTACGACTACAACCACCCCAAAGCGGTCGACCCAAAAAACTCCGCCCAGAAGAACGATGATGAATGCGACGGTCGACTGCCAGGCCAAAGCGATTAGCGCTTTACCCTTGACGATGGTCCGGTCTGGGCCATCTTCGGTCACGACAACGCTTTCTCTAAGTGTTGTGCCAGAAGCTCATACGACAACTCGCTCGTAGCGCGATTCCGACTCTCATTCGACATACGCCGGGCAACGTCAAGGTCTCCGAGGATCGAGCGGATGGCATCAGCAACGTCGCCGGACTTGTTGGGCCGTTCGACGACATGCCCGCTGATCCCATCTATGACGGCTTCGTGGGCTCCACCGGAGAGTCCCGCCACCTGAGGAACACCACACGAGGCTGCTTCTGCGAACACGATTCCGAAGCCTTCTTGTTCGAGCCCACCCCAACGATTTCGACATGGCATCACGAACACATCTGCTACTCCAAAGATCAACGGAAGATCTGATTCGTCGACGCGACCAAAAAACTTGACCGGGAAATCTAACCGTCGTGCGATACGGGCTAACCGCCCCGCGTCGCGGCCGGAACCCGCGACCGCTAGTTGTATTCCAGGGAACTCGTCTCGAAGACTCGCTACTGCTTCGATGGTGCGATCGAATCCTTTGCGAGGAACCAGCCGGCTGAGACTGAGAACAAGTGGGCCTTGAGTCAAACCAAATCGAAGGCGCTCCACTCGTTGCCTTTCGGCACTTAGGGGAGCAAACCGTATTGGGTCCACACCGGGCGGTACCTCTATCGTCTTCAACGGTTGGCCCGCGGCGATCGATGCTTGCGCCGCTGGATAGCCACCAGCGGAGATAACGAACTCTGCCTCTCGAAGAACCCGGCCCAAGAGATTACGCGCTATCGGTAAACGGCTGGGAACAGTCACCTCTGACCCATGCACGACTACCGCGTACGGCAAACTAATTGTTGGGCCTAGGTGACCGAGAGGCAACGCGGGGTCAAGTATCACCAGTTCAGCATCTACCTCCCGCGCAAGGTCTTCTATCTGCGACGCTAGCGTTCGAGTCGGGAGGAGCACTCGGCGGGAGTCCCGGACAATGCGATGCTTTTGAGTCGAATCGAAAGAAGCAGACGCCGGATGTTTGGGGGTAAGAATTGTGACCCTGTCTCCGGGGAGACGCCTCCATAGCTCCCAAAGATAATTCTGAATACCACCTACTTTGGGGGGGTAATCATTGGTGACAAGAAGATGACGCTTCATCGTGGATCCAACGTTGGCGTGATTCCCCAGTCCGCCAATTCCGAGGCAACAAATCCATCGGGATCGTTGTTTAGAAGAGCATCAGACGACCTTGTTTCAACCAAGTCAGTCCTCCCTAGCCGACATGCTGCCCATATCGCATGGCTTCGAACCAGCGGAGACGACGAATCCAAGCAGTTTTCTAGGACTCTCTCAACCTGTGGATCGATGGAACTTCCGATGTTGCCCAGTACCACCAACGCGTTGCGGCGCAGGTATTCGGCGCGACGTCTCGGGATATACCAATGACCATATCTTGCGATTAGCTGTTCATCGGAGCCGTTGAGCAAGTCAACTATGTCGACATCAGATTCACTTTTGGGAGCGACCAGAACATCGGGCTGAGCGTCTCCATTCTTCGGACATACCACCTGGCAGTCATCGCACCCGTAGAGCCGGTCGCCGAGCGCTACCCGATGACTGCGGGGAAAGACTCCTTTGGCTTGGAGTAGCCATGCCAAGCAGCGGTTCGCGTCTAACACCCCAAAGTTATCGATGGCGCCAGTAGGGCATTCCACACTGCATCGATTACAGGCGCCACATTCATCATCGACTATTTTGACTTCTTCTCGAATCAATACATCCGTGACGACGGAACCTATGACCGTCCATGATCCGAGTTGCGGATGTATCAGCATGGTGTTGCGACCTAACCATCCAAGGCCTGATCTGCTCGCAACCGCTCGATCGACGAGCCTGTTGTCGTCCATAACAACATCGGCCCGCGCCCCGGCCGCTTTGAGACGGGTAGCTACCGCCGTCAACCCATCTCTCAGTAATCCGTATTCATCAGATGTCACATATGCGGCCACCGCACCAACGGCTCGTTGGTCTTGTTGGTCTGCGGCTGCTCGCCTTTGATTCTTGTTCCTCAACGGAGCTTGGTAACGACGAATACCAACAAGAACACTCTTGGCTCCCTCCAACAGTTGGGAAGGGTCCGTTGCTCGAACTGGGTTCCCGTAGGTAAACGTCATACCGGCGTGAAGCCCCAAAGCTTTTCTATTTTGGATGGCTTGACGAGCCTCAAGAATTGGTTGAACCCCGGTGACCGCCAGATCGCTCAAGCCAGCGCCTTTCCCTATCTGCCTCAACTCTTCAAGATTGGGACTCGACACCACAGAATGCTCAGACATAAACCCATCGCTGCGTCGCAGACGCTTGTCAGAAGTATCTCCTACAAAATTTACCGTCCAGATTCCAATCCAGCAGGCTTGCGCAGCTTTAAACCCGACACAAAATCAGCCCGTTCAATCGGACGTAAGGTTCGAACTTCGGACAACTCAATGACTACAGAGCCGCTGCGGGACCCACATAAATACGTGACTAAGCAGTCGTCGCACACATCGGAACCACTTAACTCACATAGATCGCAATCAATTAGCACCGCGCCGTCGGTGTCGGAAACGGCCCCTTGGGAGTTGTTAAATACCCCGTCGTTACTCATCCGTCTCTATCCTCCCTCTTCTTACGAAGGCAAAGTAGAACAGGGGTAGGACCACCAACCGTCAGAAAATCAAACAACGGCGATACGACCGGTACGCTTCAATTCGGGGTTAACAATGTTCGGCGATGACGCAGACATTTGGGTGGGGCGCCAGTATGGCCCTTACAGCATCACCGAACTGCTGGGTCGTGGCACCGTCGCGCACGTGTACCGTGCAACAGTGCGCGATGGACGAGAGGTCGCTCTCAAAGTCCTGACTCCCTTCGCCGAGGCTCGAGGAGAGATCCGCGGTCTATTCGAGCAAGAGTTTGAGTTAATGGCTCGGGTCGAACATCCCAACGTTTTGAAAGTGACTCAAGCTGGGGTGATCGCTGGTACCCACTACATCGAAATTGAACCTATCGAAGGTGAGACTGTTTGGGATCGCATTCAGTCCCAGAGGACAATCGACTTGAGTCATGCCATCGCAATCATCCAGCAAATGTGCTCCGCTCTCGATCACGTGCACGATCATCGCATCGTCCATCGCGACGTAAAGCCATCGAACATCATGCTGGACGAGAAACACGACCGCGCGGTCCTTTTCGATTTCGGCTTAGCTCACGATCTAGATGGGCCGCCTCCCCCTGAAGGCCGAGTCTTTGGATCCCCAATGTTTCTCGCTCCAGAGCAGGCAGTCGGCGGTTCCGTGGATGGACGAACCGACCTGTACAGCTTGGGGGCGACGCTGTACCGCCTGGTGGTGGGCGCCGCTCCTTTCTACGGTGAGCGCAATGAGCTGTTACACGCTCACGTAAGACTCCCTCCACCTGATCCCCGTGACGCCGGTGTTTCAGGCGACTTGGCGGAAATCGTGCTGCGTTCCATGTCAAAAGATCCGGAACAGCGCTTTCAGAGTGGGGCAGATTTTGCTGGAGCGCTCGCAACCATAGAACTACCAACTCCCGTCGGGCGAAAGCGCGGGCTACTAAGGCGCATCGCCGGGCGATCATAGGCTCTCAAATCCTGCTGCCGACGGGTCACCGCTATCGAACACTTGTTCGCTATATTCGTCTATGTGTTTCAGCAATCGCTTGATGATCTCGGCACCCCCCTTTACGAAGTTACGTTTTGCGTACTTGATTTTGAGACGACGGGAGGACGTCGCGACACTGACATGATCACCGAAGTTGGCGCCGTTAAGTATCAGGGCGGCGAACAAATCGGAACTTTCCAGACGCTCATTGACCCTGGAAGGGCGATACCTCCTCAAATCACAGTCTTAACCGGCATTACAACCGCGATGGTGTGCCGGGCGCCAAGAATCGAACAGGTTCTTCCATCTCTATTGGAGTTCGTCGGCGCTTCCGTCATTGTGGGGCACAACGTTGGTTTCGACCTCGCCTTCCTAAATGCGGCATTGCGACGTTCCGGACGAACCCATTGGGAAGGTTGCAAGGTTGACACGCTCGCCCTCGCGCGCCGTTTGATTCGCCATGAAGTCCCAAACCACAAACTCCGCACACTGGCGAAGTATTTTCGACTAGCTCATCAACCGAACCATCGCGCTCTTGACGATGCTCAAGCTACTGCCGACCTACTTCACCTGCTCCTTGAGCAAGCATCGGCCTTGGGTGTGATGGGACTTGACGATCTCCAGCAACTTCCGAAAATCCAACATCATCCTCAAGCTACGAAACTACGTCTAACCGAAGGCCTCCCCCGTTCCCCTGGCGTATACCGCTTCATCGATCGGCGCGGCGAAGTGCTCTACGTCGGCAAAGCAACGAACCTTCGAGCGCGCGTTCGGTCGTATTTTTCTAGCGATCGGCGACGCAAAGTAGACCAGCTCTTACGTGAAACTCAGCGCATTGACTACACGGTATGTCGCTCTCCACTTCAAGCCGAGGTATTGGAAGTTCGCCTTATTCATCAACTCCGCCCGCGCTTTAACCGTCGAGCCAAGAATTGGCCGAAATACGCGTACGTGAAACTGACCCTAGGAGAGCGGTTCCCTCGACTATCTATTGTGGGCGAGTCCCGCGATGACGGAGCGTTCTACCTCGGTCCCGTTTCCTCTCGTAGGGTCGCCAGAGACATAGCTGACGCCATAGAGAGTGTGGTCCCGTTACGGCGCTGCACTCAGCGGGTTACGGGTCGAAATGTTGCAGGCCAGTGCGTCGCCGCTCAAATTGGAGCGAGTCTTTGCCCTTGTTCTGGCGAGGTAACTGAACAGTCCTATAACGACGTCGTGGAAGACGCGTTAGAAGCTCTCATCCGGCGCCCTGAACGACTACTTGAACCGCTTCGAGATCGAATGATCGAATTAGCCAGTCAGCAGCGTTTCGAGGAGGCAGCAGATGTTCGTCGCCGCGCTGCAGCCTTGTCTAATACTCTGCGACGCGCGTATCAGCTTGACAGCATCCGTTCCGCCGGGCGCATGGTGGTGGAAGGCCCCGGAATCGGCGTCACGACGTTGGAGGAGGGGCGACTTGCAGAACAGTGGACCGAACACGAGGGAACTGATGTCCGTCCTTGTCAGGTGACCGGCATCACCGGAAAGGATGAGGTGGATGAACTGCGATGTGTAGCTAACTGGCTCGATAGCCAGGCACACGAATTACGTCTGGTGTATTGCGACCAGCCATTGTCGTCCCGGTATCCAGGCCTTGATGATTTTCAGATCCGCAGCACCCAACCGGCGAGGCAAGGTTGCTAAGTCATCACGAACTGAGACCGCGACCTGAGAACCTCACGCCATGCCCATATCTTTCAATGAGTTCCAACTCATCTACGTCATAAACCATGGTCCAGCGCCGTTCGTCATCTTCGAACTTGACCGCAGCCATAACGAAGCGGTTGCCAGGTTGCACGGCTACCACTGTTCCTGTTTGATCCACTAGATGCTGACGGCTCTCATCGGATGTGGCAGTCAAGCGAACAACGTCCCCCACCCCAAAAGGTAGAGACTGGCCGATAACCATGATCAGCTAGCAATCTCGTTACTTAGGTCGACGACTGCCTCGATTTGGGCAGCAGCACGACCGTCAAGCATGGCATCTTTGGCCGCATCTACTCCGGAACCGAAGTCATCAACAATCCCTGCCACAAGAAGTCCCGCCGCTGCATTCACCGCGATGATGTCGGCCCTAGGACCTTTGTCCGCCCCCGAGAAGAGTTCACGCATGATCCGAACGTTTTCCTCAGGGGTCCCGCCTTGAATTTCTGCTCGATTGACTCGTCGAACACCTACCGATTCGGGATCAAATTCTGTATCGCCGACCACCTCTCCATCCCGGACCTCATAAATTCGAGTCACGTCGGTCGTGGTGATTTCGTCAAGCCGATCGCCTCCGTGCACTACTAAAGCGTGTTCGCTGCCTCTTGCCGCAAGGACTCCAGCGACCCGGGGTGCCATCGTGGGATCGCTGACACCAACAACTTGGCGGCGGACACCTCCTGGGTGCGATAGTGGTCCAAGAAAGTTGAATGTTGTCGGAACGCCAAGTTCAGATCGCACTGGACCCACGAATCTCATTGCAGGATGGAACGTCTTAGCGAAAGCGAAACCAAGACCGATCTCTTCAACACAGCGGGCCACTCCGTCGCCATCTAAGTCGATAGCGAGACCCAGTGCCGTCAGCGTGTCGAATGACCCACTGCTTGATGACGCCGCAACCGAACCGTGTTTACATACAACAGCTCCCGCGGCTGACGCAACGATGCCCGCCATTGTCGAAACACTCAAGGCATGCTTCCGTCGTGATGGCGCTCCCCCGCTTCCAACAATGTCGATTGTTCCATCGGGTAGTTCTAGAGGTGCTGCGGCATCCATCATCGCTTCGACAAGTCCAGTCAGTTCCAGGACCGACCCCCCCTTCATTCCCAATGCGATGATGAAACCTGCTACTTGTGCATCGGTAGCTTCACCTCGAAGTATCGCTCCAAGGGCAGAGCGAGAGGCTGCAGGCGTCAAATCAATTCCCGCTACTAGATCACTGAGGACAGTCGACCAGCCGCCATGCGCCTCTAACGTCTCTTGGCTCTCCGCAGCGTTCTTGTCATTGATCACGGTTCGGACTCTATCGTCCAGATGATTCTTCAGTTCCGCGAACCGAGCTCGCGTTGGGAGCGCTGTCGCGCCGCTGCACGTCGACGGCGGCGGATAATGCTTCGCCGTTCACGTTGTGTCGCTCCACCCCAAACGCCTTCTTTTTCCCGCACTGTTATGGCGTACTCGAGACACGGCTGCGCTACGGAACAATCATCGCAAATTTGTTTGGCTGTCTCTGCATTGTCGTCTTCGTCATCTGGAAAAAATACCGAAGCATCAATTCCACGACAGGCTGCGACTTGCTGCCATGCTTTCGAACCTGGCGCGAACGCGAGAGAACTCTGGTAAGCCTCGCCAATCGCGACGCCACGATTCGGATGTAAGACTGTGTCGTGGACTGGTTCGCTGATACTCATTTCAATCAGGATTCTTTCCCATCCGTTACCGGATTGTCCACACTAATTAAGCGTTCGATCACTAAGTAGGAGGAAAAGCCCGTTGCGTGAAGATTTTTTGTTCTTCGGCCATCGAATTAACCGCAGTTCGTGGCTGTCCGGCGCGTTTTTCTCACTTTCTGTAGTAGTGATACTCGGGTTGTTAATCGGCAACTTGGTAGAACAAGATAGCGACAACTCGCTCGTGGTCACCGCAGCACTTTCTGTCGGCCTCATTCTTGGCGGCTTCATCGCAGCCTGGCGGGCACCACGGGCACACATTGCCCATGGAATGCTCACTGCCAGTCCAGCAGTGTTGCTCGCCTTTGCTGCACAATTTGTGCGAGTGGCCCGCAGCATCCGTTCCGTGTCTTGGCTGAGCCTGATATTCGTCTGTTTACTTGCTATCTCTCTCGCCACTCTTGGCGGAGTACTCGGTGGCCGTTGGGCGCCCAAGCGAGGCTCACTTTTCGAGTAAACGGAAGCTTCTCGGGTCAGTCTCTCGAGCCGGCGATACAGTTGATATTGGCGGTGAGTCGGCTGGGTGACCGCAGTTGGTCTTGCCTTCAGAGATGAGGTCAATTGAGGAAGGTCGGGACTCCATAGGGCAGGGCGCTGGTTGATGACCAGGCGTCGCGAGACGACGGAAAGTGCAACAGAGAATAGACCGCCGATGGACTAGCTCCGCTAGTCACAGGCAAGGCTGAAACGGTGCGGTAAGAGCGCACCAGCGTGCAAGGTGACTTGCGCGGCTTGCAAACCCCGCCCGGAGCAAGGTCAAGCAGGAATCAGGTGGCCCGCCTCAAGATTCCGGGTAGACCGCTGAGATGGATGGTCACCCACGTGACTTTCGTCACTGGACAGAATCCCGCCTACAGGCTGACTCACCGCCACCGTCAAATACCTTCCCGAAAGTTCAGAGTGGGGCTACAAGTACCCTCACAGCCATGGGTGATGATTTTCTCGATGTTGATTGGCCTGGAGGGCTTGACCTTGGCGCTGCCACAGTTCTCACAGGAGCGGATCGAGGTAAATACCCTCACGGGAACTCCTTGCTGGTGCGCGGAACACGCCAAGTTGCTCTCATTGATCCTTCGCTAACCATTGCGGAGCGTGGACTGTCTTTCTCCGTAGATCACGTGCTTTTATCTCACGTTCATGAGGACCACTTACCTGGATTGAGCCAGCTAGAGGATGTACCCGTGCACTGTCACGAGGCAGATGCCATAGGGCTGGCTTCTTTAGATGGCTTGATGACCATGTACGGAATGCCCGCTGCGGTCGAGGAGAACTTCCGCCGAGAAGTTGTCGACGAGTTCTATTATGCGCCCCGAACGGAGGTCTCAACTTTCACTGATGCGGCAATCTTCGATCTTGGCGGAGTCGAAATTGAAGTACTGCACACACCCGGACACACCAAGGGGCATTGCGCGTTCGTAATCCCCCAAGCACGCACCGCATACCTCGGAGACATCGACTTGTCTGGATTCGGTCCTTACTACTTCGACGAATGGTCATCTCTTTACGACTTCGAACAATCTATTGAGCGCTGCCGTTCAATCGACGCTGATCACTTTGTAACGTTCCACCACAAGTGGGTGGTTTCGGGCCGAGAGAATTTTCTTGCCCTCCTGGACCAATTCGCGAACGTAATTACGAATCGAGAGTTGTCCATGCTGGAATTCTTGAAAGAACCTCGGTCGTTGGATCAGTGCGCTGCACACCGCTTCGTGTATCGCCCCCATGTTGAGATGCAGTTCGTGAACCACGTCGAACTTAGCTCCGCCCAGATCCACCTGGATCGAATGGTTAACGATGGACGAGTAATCCAACTGAACGACGGGAACTTTAGGGCTGCCTGAATTCAGTCAAGAACTTTGGTTTCTAAATGCGCTGTCTCATTGAACGCAGTCAAGATCGGTCTGTTGCCTCGTATCGCGATTCTTGTTATTTGCGCCTGAGCAACATTTAGGCGCCAAGAAATCTGTTCCGACACACCCAATGCCCATCCGACAGCTGACTTAATCGGCGAAACATGGGTAAAGACTGCAACGTTTTCGCTTTCGGCCTGAGGGATCAGTTCCTCACAAGCCGCCGCTACCCGTTGATCTAGGTCAGCTAGAGACTCTCCCTTGGGAGGACAAAAGGAATCGTCTTCCCTCCACGCCGCCCATTCTTGGGGAGTGATATCTGCGACGGGCCGGGCGTCCCAATCGCCGTAATCGAGTTCGACCCAGCGTTCGTCTATCAGGGGGGTTTGCCCCAACGCTTCCGCTGTTTGCGTAGCTCTCCGAAGAGGGGAGGAAACGACCCTGTCCACCTGACCTAATGCCTCAGCTATCTGCTCCGCCTGTTTGCGTCCCTGATCGTCAAGAGGGTTATCTACACGGCCTTGCAAGAGACCGAGGGCGTTAGCCGCTGTCCTTCCGTGTCGAACGATGAACAGCACTAATGACTCTTCCTTGGAGGGTCAGTTATGACGCGATCCAGACGTCCACTTCGAATGAACAACCGGCGACGCGTGGAATTGGTCAAACCCATACGGCGCCACGTCCAACAAAGAGAGACGAGACCAACTAACTCCAGGGCGAGAACCGTAGTGAACGCTCGCTCACTGGCTGGTACCGCAGTTTCAGCAAAAGACAGTCCCGTTACCGGCCACCAAAACAGTTGGGTATCCATCCACGCGCCATCGAATACCAGATGCCAGAACATCCCAATGGGAAGAGCGAGGGCTAGTCGACGCAGATGACGACGTCCAATAGTGCCCACCATCAACGCCGCCAGGAGGACAATCGGAGCAAAAAGTGTGTGCAGAACCCATGCTTGACCATAGAGCCCGTCGATCAGACCGGGTAGAAGAGCGCCCAGTATTACTAGGCGGTGATCTATGGCGGCGTCTCGGAAGGTGAACCACATCGCTGCGAACGCGGTGCCTGCAAACCACAACAGCATCAGGGGGCCGTTACCGAATGAGAAGTGCGCCGCACTCTGGGCATTCCGAAGGTTCGTTACTCGGTAACCTCCGAATTCGATCAAGTTCGACGGCTGAGATCCCCAAGAAACAGGCGCCGCACGATGTGCCCACTAGGCGACCCACCGCTGTGTGGTCCCCCATCCTGATTCGGTTCTGTTCGTAGAGCGCTACCAAGTCAGCACCAGCACGCTCTTCCAGGTGAACTCTCTCTTTGATCACTGCTTCTCGCTGGCCTTCGATTTCATCTTGAGTCTCAGCTAGCTGCTTTTCCAGTTTCTGACGCGATTCACCGCCAGCATTTCGCTGGCTTACAATCCGAGCCTCCTCTAGGGCGAAGGGCTCAATTTGTTCCATCACTTCAATAATCTGATCTTCTAGAACCGATTGGCGACGCGAAATAGAATCGATCTCACTTTGCAGGGCGGTCGCCTCTTTCGGTGACGTCATCTCGCCGCCGTACAGAGCGCTCGTCGATTTGGCGATCTTGTCTTCTAGATCTTGCACCTCTGCTTCTCGCTCACCCTGACTCTTCCTAAGAACCTCAAGGTGCGTCAACACCTCAGCGATTTCTTGTTGAAGTTTCTTATCTTCATCTTGGAGTTCGGCTATTTCCTGGTGCTCAGGAAGCGTCACTGAACGGTGGGCAAGCTGCGAGAGCCGGATATCTAGCTCCTGAAGTTCCACTAAAACCTCAAGTTCGCTCAATGTTGCCTCCCCAACAACCCGAATGGTTTACTCTCAACCTGTCCCGGTTCTAGCACGCAAGGCGCCGTCAAGCTCCATCCGTGCCTTCTTCTGGGGGCAACGTAGTAGTGGTCACCGGGTTACGGCTAGCCACTAGCGCACAATTGAGGTACTCATCCCTAAGAACGCCCGTGCTGGACAGCTCGGTCATTCGACAGTTCGCCTCCGGGTGCGCCACGAAGTTGCCGACGTTGAGATCCACCTCAACCATTGAACAAGGCAAATCAAATTGCATCGGGCCGCGGTCTCGATCTAGCTGTATGTCAACTGCACACATTTCCTCAGGCAGGTACAAATGCTGAGCACTTCGTTGAGGTGGAGGCGGATGGCTGAAAGGCAAAATCTGTTCTCCCTCCAGGACACGCGTCATGTATGCCCCCCAGATGCGCGCCGGAACCCAGCCACCTGTCCCGTTGCGGCCTTGGATGTCGTCCATGGGCACCTTTTCTTCTGGGTGCCCCATCCAAACTGAAGTACTCAAATGGGGCGTGAACCCTACGTACCACGCGTCGCTGAAATCCTGTGCGGTACCGGTCTTTCCCGCGGCAGGTTGTCCGCTTTCGAGACGGGCTCGACGTCCTGTCCCTGCAATAACGTTCTCTTCAAGTGCTTTGGTGACCCACGCCGCTGTCGTCGATTTGATCGCCCGGCGGCCTCTTGGAACATGCTGATAAATCACCGACCCTGATGCATCTTCGATCTTGCTTATGTAGTAGGGCTCCATCCGTAGACCGCCGTTGGCGATTGCTGCATACGCTACGGCCTGCTCCAGGGGTGTAACTTCTTGCGCTCCAAGCGACATAGATAGGTATGGGCGGAAGGAATTTTCGCTATCTCGGCCCAAGAGTCTATTGGCAACCTCAACGACATTTTCTAGACCAGTTCGTAGTCCAAGTCGGACGAATCCGCAGTTCGAGCTCTTCAACACTGCGAACTGAACCGTCCCCACTACCCCGTCACTGTCATTGAAGTTACTGACCTCATAGTCCAC
>DASCSY010000019.1:0-21449 GCA_034399415.1 Acidimicrobiales bacterium | reverse complement strand
CGTAAGCCCGAAACGTTCAGATATAGCGCGTAGATTCGCTCCCCCGAGCTTTAAACCAATAGTTGCCCAGCCGGTTCGGCAGTAGGTGATGAACAAGGAAGCCATATCCCCGCCGCAGGTGATGTTTCCGTCGTTCTTGATGGCTTGGGTAGGCACTGTGTCGCTTTGAGGGGCCACAAAATCGGAGAGGCCGGCTTCGATCGCTGTTGCCGCGGTCACCAGGGTGAAGATCGCGTTCACTTCGGCAAGTTGCGCGTCGGCTCTGTTGACCAGTGGTGCTTCTACATCGGATTTCAGGGCTCCTAAATCGTTAGCAGCTGAAACCAAATCATGAGACGACAAGTGATTGGGGTTGAAGTGAGGTGCGCTCCACATCGCTAGGACTGCACCATTTGCCGGGTTGATGACCACCGCCGCGCCTTGATGTCCAGCGAGGGCAGCTCGCGCCACCAACTGGACATCGTGCCTTACCGATAATTTGATCTGGCCGGTGCGGGCGCGATCAACGAAGAAATCCCGTGTGTCCTGAATCCGTACTCCTAAATCATCCCCAGCCAGAAAATCATTGTGGCTTCGCTCCAGTCCGCCGCCCCCGTGCTCAGCGGAAATGAAGCCCACAAGGTGGGCATACAGAGAGCCGTACGGGTACTGGCGCAAACGTGGACGTGCTCCGCTCACGGTTACCGTCTCAGCAACGGTTTCCCCGTCGGCTGTGCTGATGGAACCCCTCGGTGCGTCAAAAACCATTGTGATTCCACGAGTATTTTGCGGGTGGTCTCGAAGGGCATCTGCTCGAACCACTTGGGTGAGTTCAAGTTGGACGAAAAGCAGGACGTAGATAACAAGGAGACCTAAACCTATGTGAAGAATCCGCCGAGTCACGACTGACGCTCCGCTTCGAGTTTGATTTCCGGCAGAACGGTGGTTTGATCGGAGACCTCAGGGACGGTCTCAGAGATTTTCAGTAACAGCGCTAACGCCAGATTCCAAGTGAGGAGAGCAGATCCGTTAATGGAAATAAATGGCAGCGACATGGCGCTAGGAGGTAAAAGGCGCAGATTGGTCGCCACCGAAGCCCATGCCTGACTCCCCAAGAAGACGGCGATCCCGATGGCGAGCACACCGTCGAATTCTCTTCTGGCTTTCGTCGCGATGCGCAAACCCACGCCTGCCAAGAGCAGATACCCCGATATGACCGCGGCTCCCCCAAAGAACCCCAACTCTTCTCCAACAGGTACAAACGCGAAGTGGTCCGTTACGCCAGGTACCCACGCCGCGTTGCCTGCTCCGGGTCCGGTCCCAGTTAATCCTCCCCCTGCTAGAGCAAATGAAGAACGGGTTATGGCCGCTCCCAATTCTGGATTTGACCACGGATCGATCCAAGCGGTCAGCCGATTCTGTAACTCTGGAACACTCACCGCCGCCAAAACCGCGGTCGCAGTAATGGCCCCAAGTGAAAAGACCAGATCTGTTCGCCGGCCGACCGCAACCCACCACATTGAGATGAACACAGCGAACGTGACGGCTGCGGAACCGACGTCCGATTGAAAGATGAGCACGGCGGATGTGATTAACCATCCCCCAAGAAGGGGAATGAATCGAGAACGGTCACCTTCCACCCGCAGGGCTTCACCCAAAAATTCTGCCGTATTGCGAGTTCGGTGATCGGCCAACCAGCCAGCAAAAAAAATGATAAGTAAAAGCTTTCCTAGCTCTCCTGGGATTACATGAAGCCGCCCCAGATGCAGCGCAAGCGAAATTTCCGAATCGCTGGGGTCACTCTCGGAAATGAGTGGCAAAAAAACAAGCACAACACCTGCAATCCCCAACGGAATTCGAACTATCCGTAACTGGTGGATACCTCGGATGCCTACGACGACTATGAAAAAGCCGACCACTCCTATAAGAGCCCACGTTGTTTGGCGCGCAGCAAGACTTGGATCAATTCGCACCATTAGTGCGAAGCCGAGACCCTGTAGCAGCGCGGCTATTGGGAATAAAACGCCGTTTGCAGTCGGAGCCCGTTGACGCAACGTTACGTGGGCGACTGCCCACAATATGAGCAACGCAGCGAGATACGGCGCGACCCTCCATGTGATGTCCACTTGATCGCCGACTGCTGCAATGGCAACTGTTGCGCAGGTGATAAATGCGGCCAGCAAGAGAAGGGTAAGTTCAACTATCCGCTGCTGGTTCACGTCAGTTGTCACCCAGAGATTCGCTGGTTGGATCAACAAGCCGAGTGCGAAGATCAGCTACGAAGGCTTGGGCCTCAGCTAAATCAGCCAGTTGTTTGCCAGAGGTAAGACGTCGAAGGTCCTGGTTGTTGAGTTGGGCGACCTGAATTTCAGTCCACTGTTCCAATGTCGGATCGAACCACAAGAGCCCCCCGACCCGACCTTTTTGGATCACGACCTGATCGGCGACTACGCCAACGTGGTACCCATCGCGGGCATACCATCCGATCGTCGCGACCATCGCACCAGCGGCGATCAACAAAACTAGTGAAATGATGACCGCTCCGAGACTTATCCCCACCCGGTCGTTCAACCAGCTCCGTTGTGTTTTGGGGTAGCTGGACGAAGGCTTCGATGGCAACTCCAACGCGTCAGTCGAGTCGATGATTTCTGGGTTCGACTCATCTGCCGGTGAAACAACTTGAGATGTGTCGCTGTGTCCTGGCTCTGTGGGGTCTCCCTCATCTTCGCTGTCAATGTCGTCGATCTGCACGTTGACGACAAGCACAGTTGAGTTGTCCCGACCCCCGCGCTCGTTGGCCAAATGAACAAGTTCTCTAGCGGTGGTGCTGGGGTCGTGGCCGATCGCGAGCTGTTCGGCGATTTCGTCGTCATCGATCTCGTTGGTCAACCCATCGCTGCATAACAAGAAGCGGTCGCCAGCGACTGGATCGAGAAGCCATTCGTCGACTTCAACCTCAGCGTGAACACCTATCGCCCGGGTCAACATGTTCCTATAGGGGTGAACGGCTGCGGCTTCTTGGTCGAGTTCCCCCCGGCGCATTAGCTCACCCACATAGCTGTGATCGTCAGTCAGTTGTATGAGCTGATTATTTCGATAGTGGTAAACCCGTGAGTCGCCAACATTTATGACGGCGAATCGGCGACCCTCATCTTGTTGGGTTAATGCCAATACCGTCAATGTGGTGCCCATCCCATGCAGTTCGGGCTGGGCAACTGCTGTCTCGTGCACCACTTTGTTCGCTTCATGCACGGCTTCGTGAAGTTCGTTGAGGGTTTCGTGTTTGGCGTTTGTCAACGTACGCACTGCGAGGTTCGCCGCGACTTCCCCTCCCTGATGACCGCCCATACCGTCAGCGACGACGAAAATGCCCCAGTCCGCGTACATGGCATCCTGATTGTTCGCTCGAACACGGCCTTGATCAGTTGCGCCTCCCCAAGAGAGCCGCAACCGGCGCTTCGGTGCGTCGTTCACGACATCACCTCAAAAACAGTTGAGCCAATCTGAAGGTGGTCTCCGGTTTGTAGATTTGTCGCCGAAGAGACTTTCTGCCTGTTCAAATATGTGCCGTTAGTTGACCCTAAATCTTCTAATACATGATCGTCGTCGCGTCGGAACACCCGAGCATGAATTTGGCTGGCATAGGTGTCGTCGATCGTGATTTCACATGTCGCCGCGCGCCCAATCGTCAATTCGCTCGTCAAATCGTGGCGCTGTCCCGACAATGTCTCGGGGGTCCTAATGATCAGTACCCGCGCTGGACGGTCATTTCTTACAAAACGGTTTCTCTTAGGAAGATTTTCGCGTAACGGCCGCACCCCGACCCACACCGCGCGTATCACCCTAAAAAAGAACAAGTGAATCAAGACAAGTAACAGAATTGTCAGCAGCCGTACGAGTTGCGGTGACATCAAACAGCCTCAACTCGGAGGTGATGGTCGCCGATTGTGATGATGTCTCCATGAAGTAAACGGTGAGTCGCGATAGCCACCCCATCAACCAAGGTGCCGTTGGTGGAACCTAGATCAACGATGAAAAGGCCATGCTGATCGGCACGGATTTCTGCGTGGTGACGGCTGACGTTTGAACCGCCAAGGACAACTCCACAATCGTCGTTCCGGCCGAGAATCTGCGGTGTTGTGATTTCGACCCGAACACCGTCAGAGGTCACCAGAACAGCACTGTCGCCGATAGGGGCTTCTCGAAACTCTCCAGATAACTCGAAGCGGCCTGTTCTGAATCGAGGGTTTGTTGCGAAGTCGATAGAGAGCGGACCGGAAAAGCCGTATGCCTTCGAACGCGCGTATCCCTGTGCCATATCGATGAGTTGCCGTCGAAGGGTTTCTTCGACCTTGGTAAAGCGAGCCCTGTCTTTTTCAGACAACGCGAAAATGAGATAGTTGGGAACAATGGTGTGACCCCGGATATCGGTAGTTCGTTCTTTTTCTAAGAGACGACCGACTCTGTTTCCCAACGCTGTGGGACGTAACCCCGTTCGAAAGGCGCGCGCAAGGGCGTTACTTATCAATCCGGGGATGCTTTTGAAACCCATCGTGCTCCGAGTGTACGGCCGCCCCGTAGGGCGTAGGGGGTCGCCGGACCCTGTAACTGTGGAGCCGTGGGTGCGTGCGTAAGAAACACAATGTGCGGCTAGCCTTGGCGGTTCTTGTAAGCGCGAGTGGCGGAATTGGCAGACGCGCAGGCTTCAGGTGCCTGTGCCCGCAAGGGTGTGAGGGTTCAAGTCCCTCCTCGCGCACTGCACGGTGAGACGCAGCGTTGGTTACCGTGAATGTTTCGGCATGTAGGAGGCTCGAGTCGTATGGCTCGCAAAGACGCGCATTCTTCAACTAAAGATCAGGTGGACGATGGATTGGCTGCCGCGCTTGCGCAGTTCAACAAGGGCGTTGTGGCCAGCCGTCAGATCGACAGAGAACAGAAAGCTTTTGCTAAAGCTGAAAGGCGACGCGACTCTGCGGCAAAAAAAGTCAAAGACTTGATGCAAAGCGACGCCGGTTCAGAGGAGAAAACTGTTGCGGACGCCGAGTACGCGGACGCGTTAGCCGAGTGGACTCGCTTGAGCGGTAGTGATGCCGACGATGATGCAAAATCGGAAGTGCCGAACATCGAAGAGCGAAGCGACACCGAAGCGCCAGCCGATCCCCCATCTGAAAGTTCTTCGTCGAACGAAATCGGTACCGAAGCGGTCAGCGAAGACGAAACCGTTTAGTGCTTGAGTGTTCCCTCGAGAACCAGCAGATGCCGCTTTGCTTCGAGGCCGCCGGCGAACCCAGTGAGTGAACCATCCGCGCCGATTACCCGGTGACAGGGCAGAACGATCGAGACAGGATTACGCCCGTTTGCAGCGCCAACCGCGCGAACCGCTTTTGGGCGACCAATATGGGCTGCCTGTTGGCTGTAGGTCCACGTTGCCCCATAGGGGATTTCGGCGAGCGCTTTCCACGTTTCGGTCTGAAACTGTGTGCCCCGCAGATCGAGAGGAATATTAAAAGTTTTTCTTTCCCCCGCGAAGTATTCGCCAATCTGGCGGGCGGTCATATTCAACACCGGGTCGGTTCGAGACGGAACCATTGATTCGGGAAGACCGACTCGATCCTCGTCGTGGGGCCACAGCACAGCGCGTAACCCAATTTCTGTGGCTACGAGTGTGAGTTCACCCAATGGGCTAGGCATTCGACAAAGCAGATGGGGTTCGTCCATTAGGTAGCTCCGACCTTGTGAGACGCATTCCATAGGTGCTGTGAGACCCAGGATCTGAAAGGTCGCCACGGGGCAGAACGATCATCTAACTCCCGTGCAGTGATTTGTGTGCCAAACAGGGTGCTCGCGTTGCGGCGGATGCCTAGATCAGAAGAAGGCATAGCGTCATCGTGTTGAAGGATCCTCATAGCGGCCACCTGAGCAGTCCATGGGCCTATTCCCGGCAGAGCGCACCAGCGTAGTGAGACTTCTTCGATGGTTCCCGACATTGTGAGGTCAAGACTGCCGTTGGCGACTGCTTCGGCGAAATGTTGAAGTGTCGCTTTTCTTTGGTTAGTGAAACCCAGTCCGCTGAGATCGGCGTCCGCTAGGTCGGCAGCGGAGGGAAAGCAGCGACTGAGCGCACTGTCGTCTGCGACTTGCCGTCCGAGTTTGTGAGCGATTCGACCAGCGATGGTGGTTGCTGCGGTCACCGAAATTTGTTGTCCAATAATTATTCGAACCGATCCTTCGAATCGATCCCAACAGCGCGGTACCCGCACCCAGGGTTGCTGTGTCACGAGTTCCCCTACGAGACCGTCATGTGACAAGTGTTCAACTGCAGGACCGGGGTTCTCATCGATAGCGAAAAGAGTCCGCAAGCGTTCCATGTCATCGATGAGGTTGACGTAATTCTGCCCATGCACTTGTACCCGCAGATGTTTTCCGTCCTGCGTGTCTTCCACCTGAAGTACCCGAGGGCTTCCGTCGTGGTGTGTGATTCGACGGTATGAGCTGTCGGTGACTTCTTCGACCCCGGGTGTCGCTCGTGGTTTCAGATGATCTAACAACTGTTGAAACGAATATGGCCGGGTATATCTGACTAACAGTTCGACGGGGCTGCTTCGATTTACGGGCGTCTGTCTGCCGGGTCGTCGTCGCAGACTTGCAATGGAATGTCCCCACGCTTTGGTGGTGAGGTTCTCCAACTGTTGTTGTCCGGTGAGTCCCACCGCTCGGGCAACGGTGTGGGCGTCAAGTGTGGTTTCGGTCGCGAGTTGTCGAGCAAACTGTGTTTGCCGGTAGCGACCGATCTGTGTGGGGCTAGCGCCAAGGTGACGAACCACGGTCCGCCGTAGATAGTGGTGACTGCATCCGAGCCGAGCAGCTAACGCTATTTCTGACTGATCGTTGAGGAAACCTTCTTTGATGAGAAGGAGAGCGGTTTCGACCACAGGCGGTGCGTCTTTGGCCTGGAGTACGCCACCACATAACCGAGGGCGACAGGTCAGACACGACTGGTAGCCGGCTGCTTCAGCGGCAGCACCGTTGGGAAAGATGACATCGCCGGGGCGAGCAAGTGAACCGCACTCGGAGTCGCAGTAGATGTTGTTTTGAGAATCGCCGCTCACCGTCACCCATCCAGTATCGGCCAACCTAGGTAGCGGGCGGCGAACTCGGTGACCGTCAAGGAGATTTGAGGTGTTGGTTAACGGATGGGTTGTTTCCAGCCGTTCAAATAGGTCACTTCTTCGACCGGACGACGTGGAGCAGGGTGGAATGTGTCGCCGGTGTAGAACGCGACAGGCAGCAACGCGCACTGACTCACGGTCGATGGAATGCCGAGAAGCTCTGAGATCTTGGCTTCGTGAGCTAGATGAAATGTTGTCCAAGTGGACCCCAAGCCTCTGGCGCGAGCGGCAAGTTGGAAGCTCCAGACGCCAGGCAGCACGGAACCCCACCAGCCGCCAGCGGAGCCTTCATCGTTTTCGCCGGCTGGTGGACGATCCAAGCGCAAAGGGATGACCAGAGCGGGAACTTCGTGGAGATGGTCGATGAGATGAACTGATGATTCAATCACCCGTTCGGTTCGTTCATCGGTGCGTATGTCGGCACTGGCGGCGAGATAGGGGCGCCCCACTTCGCTGTAATAGTTAGCTATTTCGGCTTTGAGTTCGGGGTCGGTGATGATGATCCAACGGTTTCGTTCAAGGTTGCCGCCTACTGGTGCATGCCCTGCTACTTCTATGCATTCGAGCAGTAGTTCTGTGGGCACGTCGCGAGTGAGATCGAGCCGTTTGCGGACTTGTTTGGTGGTGGTGAGTAGCCGGTCGACTTCGCTGAGGTTGAAATCGTTCATCGGAACGCCGGGATTCCGGTGATTTCTTGGCCCAGGATTAGGCCATGGACTTCTTCGGTTCCTTCATAGGTCATGACAGATTCCATGTTGTTCGCGTGACGCATGGGGCTGTATTCGGTGCTTACGCCATTGGCACCCATCATCGCGCGTGCGGTGCGGGCGGTATCGATAGCCACTCGACAGTTATGTCTCTTTGCCATCGAGATGTGATACGGCCGAACGGTGTGAGCTTCTTTTAGTTTTCCGAGTGTCATCGCCTGAAGATTCGCGTTGGTCATTTGGGTCAGCATGTCAGCGAACTTGATTTGGCTGATCTGAAAACTTGAAAGAGGTTTCCCGAATTGCGGACGACCTTGCTGGTAGTCAAGAGCAGCGTTGTAGCAGTCGCGGGCTACGCCGACCGCTCCGAACGCGATGCCGTAACGGGCTTCGCTGAGACAACTGAGCGGAGCGCCGATGCTGACGGCGTCGGGCAGACGCATCGACTCGGGAACGACCACGTCGTCCATGTAGAACTCTCCAGTAACCGAAGCTCGAAGCGACAATTTGTTCTGAATCTTTCGGGCCTCAAATCCGTCGGAGTCGGTGGGTACCAAGAAACCTCGAAAGCCTTCGTCGCTGTTGGCCCACACGATCGCGAGATCAGCAATTCCCGCATTTGTGATCCACCGTTTAGCTCCGTTCAGGATCCACCCGTCACCGTCTCGTGTAGCGCGAGTCGTCATCGCCGATGGGTCAGACCCGTGGTCGGGTTCAGTTAAACCAAAGCACCCGATAGTTTCACCGGCCGCCATTTTCGGCAACCACTGCTCTTTTTGTTCCTCAGAACCGTATTTCCAGATGGGAAACATGCATAACGACCCCTGCACCGACACGAAGCTTCTGAGTCCGCTGTCGCCTGCCTCTAACTCGCGACATGCAACCCCGTATGCCATTGCTGAAGCTCCAGCGCATCCGTAGCCGTCGAGATGCATCCCCAACAAACCCATGTCGGCGATCGCTGGGATCAACTCCATAGGGAAGGTGCCAGCCTCGAAGTGTTCCGCGACCAGTGGTTTGAACTCGTTGTCCACGAACTTCCCAACGGTGTCACGAATCATCTGTTCCTCGTCGCTCAACAGAGCGTCGAGTTCATAGAAGTCAGAAAGGTCTGCCATACAGGCAAGTATGTCCGTATTAGGTCCGCTGCGGCCATTCCAACCGGGGACTTGTGAACTACGACGTCTCCACAGGGCGGTCGTCGTCGTTGCTCCACTGAGACCACGAACCCGGATATAGCAGCGCTCGCCCAAGACCAGCATGCTCAAACGCCAGCAAGTTATGGCATGCACTCACCCCAGAACCGCAATACATCACCGGAACATCACCCTCGACCAGACCCGCTCTTTCGAACCGTGCCCGTAACTCTTCAGGCGCATAGAACCTGCCTTCGTTGGTGAGGTTGTCACCGAAGGGAAGATTGATCGCTCCAGGGATATGACCAGCTCGAGGGTCGACAGGTTCATTGTCGCCGAAATAGCGGTCAGGACTTCGAGAATCGATCAGTACCCGATCGGGATTCAATCCGGCTTCGGCTGCTTCGTCGGTGTCCACTAACAAATGGTTCGGCCATGGTCGTATCGGATGATCGACCGTCTGACGGTCTCGGGGTCCGGTTTCCAACTCACCGGGCCACGCACCTACACCGCCGTCGAGTAGAGCTGCTTGGTGCCCAAGGATACGAAGCATCCATACCAACCGACCCGCTGACATGCCGCCGCTGTCGTCATATGCGACCACCGGGTCGGAATGACTGATGCCGAGTGCACCCATGCTCGCCGCGAACGACGCTGCCGCTGGCATCGGATGCCGTCCCCGGGTTTTTTGAGGCAACGTCGCTAAGTGTTCATCAAGGTCAACGAAGATTGCGCCGGGTATGTGCCCCTCATGGAACTTTCGACGTCCAGGAGTGCGATCGAGATACCAGCGGACGTCACAAAAAATGATGTCATCACGGTGAGCGACGTCGTCGACGGCGACGACGGGAGATAGAACTTGTTCGCTCATTGGCCGAACATCATCATCCATTGTTCTTCTGAGTCTGGTTTGAACACGTAATTCATTTCCCTTGTCATTCCCATAGTCGCTGAGGAATGAAACGAGTAGCGATGTCCGGGAAACAGCACCGTGTCGTCGGGGATGTTGGCCAGTGTGTGGTGAAGGGAGTGATACATCGCTGCCGGGTCACTGCCAGGCAAATCGGTTCGCCCGCACCCTTCGAGAAAAAGGGTGTCGCCGGCCACAAGTGTTCCTTCGACAAGGAAGCATTGACTTCCAGGTGTGTGCCCCGGCGTGTGCAGCAGATCAATGGCGATGTCCCCGACAAGGATCTGGTCACCGGGGGAGTGCACCTGGAGGTCGCCGTCGCTTACCTCGGTGACCTTCTTCACCAGCGCAGCCTCTTCGGCTTGAACATGAATTTTCGTTCCCCTGAGCTCAAGCAGCTCTCGGACACCTTCAATTGTGTGACCCATCATTGAACCGCCGACATGGTCGGAGTGGTAGTGGCTGGCGAGCACCCCACTCAGGTTCATGCCGTCGCGATCGAGGATGTCAAGAATGTCGGCGACCCCGTACGCGGGGTCAACAACCACCGCGTCGCGGGTGTTCCGATCACCGATGAGGTACACGAAGTTAGCCATTTGCGCAGCCATCGAATCTTCAGTGGCGAAGTCACGACCCGAAAGCAATTGACGAAAATAGAACCGGTCACTGGTCATAGCCGTAAGCGTACCGACGTGCAGAAAATCTGGCTGATTCAACGACACGCGAGGCCGGTTTGCTGTCTTAGCACGGCATCATGGAGACAATGACCTTTCACCGGCTTCCCGCGTTATGAGAAACCGGATTTTTCGTTTTACCATCTACGCCGGAGTAGGGGTAGCTACAGGACTGATCGTTGCTGGGGTAGTGGTGCTTGCAGAGAAAGTTCTGCTCGAAGCGGTACTACATCGAAGCTTGCTGCAGCAGGCCTGTGCGCCCGGGTTGGGGCTGTGGATCGCGGTGCTGGTGTTACGTCGCGCAGACGCGGGCGACCCGCTGTTGCCGTCGACATCTGAGGAATACATACGGGGCTATCACGACAAGTCATATGTGCTGAAAGTGCTTCACTTTCCGTTTCGGCTAATCGCAGGTATCGCCACGGTGGGGTTAGGGGGAGCAGCAGGACTTGAAGGCCCCGCAATTTATGCCGGGGCGACGACAGGATCGGCGATCCAACGGCGACTGTCGTGGCTGTTCAGAGACAAGGACGGTCAAGCATTGTTGGTGGCAGGCGCCGCAGCCGGGGTGAGTGCCATTTTCCAGGCACCAGCTACAGGGGTGCTGTTTGCGTTGGAGTCCCCATACAAAGGAGATTTAGGTCGACGCGCCCTATTACCGGCGTTGCTGTCCAGCGCATCAAGCTATGTCACCTATGTGTTGGTGACGGGCCTTGGCGACGACCTGCCCTTTGAGGTGAGAACCGACTTGGTGCGCGTCGGTTTCGGTCAACGAGAACTCCTCGGAGCAGCCATCGTGGGTGCACTGTGCGGGATCGCGGCAATGGCGTTCAGTCGCGCTATCAAAGGAGCAAAACGGCTTCAGCAAAGCCAACCGTGGTGGATGCTCGCGGCGGCAGGCAGCGTGATCGCTGCGGGGTTAGTGGTGTTAAGCGATGCGCTGTTTGACGCGTCGCTGTCGCTGGGGCCAACGGCTGAGGGGCAACTACTCAGATGGGTGCTGAACCCCGACGAAACGCTCCCCATGCTGGGCATGCTGCTTGTGATCAGATTTGTTGCCACCTCAACGCTCATAGCCAGCGGCGGTGTCGGTGGAGTGTTCATCCCCCTGGCAGTGCTTGGTCTCATCATTGGTCGCATCGTGGGCGGCTGGATCGACGTAGGTCTCGAATCAATGGCGTTCTTCCCATTTATTGGTGTCGCAGCGTTCCTTGCTGCTGGATATCGGACACCTCTCGCAGCGGTGATGTTCGTCGCCGAATCCACAGGAGCACCAGCGTTCGTTGTCCCCGGGTTGATAGCGGTCGCGGTGAGCCAAGTGGTCGTTGGTGGGTCGTCGGTGTCGGACTATCAGCGAGACACCCGCGTCGGTCACCTAGAACGCAGATTCCAAATGCCCATCACGTCGGCGATGCGTCGAGAATTTCGGACCGTATCTCCCACCGATTCTCTTTCAGATTTTGTGTGGGGGTTTGCGTTCCCCCGTAAACAACTCGAAGCGGTCGTGGCTGACGAAGAAGGACAATTTAAGGGGATTGTGAGAGTCAGCGACGCTGGAGATGTCGATCAGGACCAATGGTCAGCTACTCCATGTAGCGACATCATGATTCACGATCTCACCCCGGCCCGCCTGTCGTGGACCGTGCGCGAGGTGAGCGAGTTGATGGAGAATGCCAACGTCGACATCATTCCGGTTATTGACACAGCTGGTCGTGTGGTTGGGGTGGTCACTGGGCAAAGCATCGTCAACGTTGTTGAACTGTTAGATGAAACTCAAGGGGGCTCATGATGTCGGATCCAACAGAACTGGGGTTGTTGGAAGGCTTAGCTACCACCCGATCCATTCGCCGGTATCTGCCTGACCCGATCCCAGAAGACGACCTCAACACTATTTTGTGGCACGCCGGTCGCGCCCCGTCAGGTTCGAACCGGCAGAAGTTCAGATTTCTGGTCCTTCGCGACGGCCCCAACGCCCGAGCAGCAAAAGCGTTACTAGGGGAGTCGTTTCGAAAGGCTTGGAACGAAAAGCAATCCAACGACGGCTATGACGCAGGATCAGGTGAGGCGGGGGACTCACCCAAAGCCCGGATGGCTCGAACCATGCAACATTTCGTTGACCATTTTGAAGACACTCCAGTGGTGGTGCTTGCGTGTCTCGTTCGCTACCGGCCCGAAAATTATGCTGAAGGCGCAAGCGTCTACCCGGCGGTACAGAATCTGATGCTCGCAGCGCGAGCGCTGGGATATGGAGGGGTGATCACCGGTTGGCACGTCAACGTTGAACAAGAACTACGTGACGTGCTCAACATTCCAGAAGAAGTTGCCATTCATGCGACGATCCCGATGGGGAAACCCGCTGGTCGACATGGCCCAGTGCGTCGTCGTCCGTTAACAGAAATCGTGTACGACGACGAATGGGGAGCCGACGCGGAATGGGTACATGACCCGGAAGGCACTGAGTTTGCTTCCGCGGGTCCCCCTAAAGGCACCCCTGTCGAACCGAGTATTCGGAAGTAACCGTTTAGGTTTCTTGCGCGAGGGCTTCGGCCCGAGCCGCAACTTCAGTGACGGGCACCCCGAGAGCGTCTGCTGCTTTCAGCGCCTGATCAAACTCGGCTTTGACCCGAAAGTCGCTGACCTTAACGTCAACGTCATGGCCGTCGACCGACACCGTAACGATTCGCCTGGCCGCCACGGTTCGTTGTATTTGGCGGGTCCGTACACCCAATGTGCCCGTCGTAGCCATCATCAACTCGACCAGGCGGGGACTATCAACTGGGGTGGCGAGGACCGACAGGGTGTGCGCTGGTCGTCCCTTTTTCATGACGATCGGCGTCACCCACGCATCAAGAGCACCCGCGTCCATCAACTGTGTGATGGCGTCACCCAACGTCTCTCCGGTGACGTCGTCCAGATTGGTGGAAAGTTCAATAACTGTTTCGATGCCATCTGATGCGGTGTCTGTTGAGGTGCCGATGATGACCTGGGTGACATTTGCCCTGTCAACGAGATCTCGAGTACCGGCCCCATAACCCGACCCGCTGATGGTCATGTCGGGCATTGGCCCTACTTGCTCAGCTAAGGCGTTGATGATTGCGGCTCCGGTAGGGGTGGTGAGTTCCATGTCCACATCGACGCTCACTGTCGCAATTCCCTTAAGAAGATTGACGACTGCTGGTGGCGGATTCGGCAAGATTCCGTGAGCGGCTGAAATTGAACCCACACCCACCGCAACTGGTCCACTAGCGATTTCGTCAATGCCAAGGGATTCGAGGGCCGCGCAGGACCCCACGATGTCGACGATCGCGTCGAGGGCGCCAACCTCATGAAAATGCACGTCCTCGGGTGACACTCCGTGGATATCGCCTTCTGCGATGGCGAGCGCTTCAAACACCGCGAGAGCTCTGGCTCGCACTCGGTCGGGGAGCGATGCTTGCTCCAGCATCAAACGGATATCGGACCAATGGCGGTGATGGTGCTGTTCGGGTGCATCCACAACGGCACGTGTCGCCCGAATACCGTTGCGATCTACTTGTTCGGTGGTTAACGACCAGCCGTCGACGTTGAGGCCTTCGAGGGTGGAGATCACGAAACCCAGTTCTGCTCCCGCGTCGAGAAGCGCCCCCAACGTCATGTCCCCCGCTATTCCCGCGAAAGGATGCAGCCAGGCCACAGTGCGCGATGTCACGAGCGGTCCTGGTGGTTGAGGATGCGCATCGCAGCCATCGCCGCTCCGAACCCATTATCGATCCCCACCACGGTGACGCCCGCTGCGCAGGTCGCATGCATAGCCAACAGCGCTGTCACCCCGTCAAGGGCTGCGCCGTAACCGACGCTGGTCGGCACCGCGATCACCGGCGCCGCGGTTAAACCACCTATAGCGGTAGCCAACGCACCTTCCATCCCAGCAATAGTGATGACCACCTCTGCTTCTAGCAACGTGTCCAGTTCAGCCAACAATCGGTGTAGCCCAGCCACACCTATATCAGTGAGCCGGGTTGCGGTGACTCCGTGAGCTCCCAACACTGCGCAGGCTTCGTCCGCGACCGGAAGGTCGGCTGTCCCCGCAGCTGCCACCACAACGTTGGCGTGTGTTGGGGGCGCTGAACGCCACACCACGGTGGACCCGATGATGGTCGCATCAGGATGCGAGCTTTGCACCGCGTCGATTTGTTCGTTGGTTGCGCGGGTGAGGAGCACTGGTCCTGTGCCGTTGTCGAGAAGTTCAGAAACAATAGAAACGCAATGTTCTGGTGATTTGTTTGGGCCGTAAACGGCTTCTGGTGCTCCGGTACGAAGACTGCGGTGATGATCGATTCGTGCGTGCCCTAGGTCGGCAAATGGGAGACGACGCAAGGAATTCAATGCGTCGTCAGGCCCAATGTTTCCGGCTTCTACTTGTTCGAGGAGCTCGCGGAGCTCTTTTTCATTCATGATCCTCGCTTCCGCAGGCGTATCCTGCCACGACGTGACCACTAACGAGCCAACCATGCATGTTGAACTTGTGCCACCCACAACGCGGGTGGGCTTTATGGGACCCCACGGCACCTTCACCGAACAGGCCCTCCTAAGTCAACCAGACCTTGCCGCGGCTGATGTTCAACCTTTCGATTCGATTCCAGACGTCCTCGACGCTTTGGTCACCGAAACCGTTGACATGGCGTTCGTTCCCATCGAAAACGCTATTGAAGGAGCGGTGAACGTCACCCAAGACGCGCTGGCGTTTGACCTTGATTTGGGTATTCAACGCGAAGTGGTCTTAGACGTTCAACTCAACCTGTTAGCGCTCCCCGGCACCCGGCTCGAAGATATTCACACGGTGGTGTCGTTCCCCGTAGCAGTAGCCCAGTGTCGTGCGTTTCTTCGCGATCGCCTTCCCGACGCAGAGATACAAGCCGCAACATCCACCGCCGAAGCAGCCCGACAAGTCGGTGAAAATGGACTGGCTGGGGTGGCGACTATATCCAACCCGTTAGCCGCGGAACTCTACGGTCTCGAAGCAGTCGCCGAAGCCATCGAAGACCACGTAGGTAACCAGACCCGGTTTTTGTTGCTGGCACGAGAGGGGGTACCGGCTGCGACGGGGCACGACAAAACCAGTGTGGTGGTATTCCAAAAGGCAAACGAACCGGGAAGCTTGTTGGCGATCCTGCATGAGTTCGCGGCCCGAAACATCGATCTGACCCGGCTTGAATCACGACCCACCCGTCGAGTGTTAGGTGACTACTGCTTCCTCCTGGACTTCGAAGGACACATCGGCGATGAAGTGGTTTCAGATTGTTTACGTGACCTCAAAATGAAACAAGGAAACGTGAAATTCTTAGGGTCCTATCCCGCAGCGGGTGGGGAAGGCGACCAGGTTCGCCGGGACAGCAGCGCCAACTGGCGTGACGCCGCTGACTGGGTTCAAGAACTCCGCGACCAGATCGGTCGTTGAGAAAGCGCGGAAGGTGTGGGATTCGAACCCACGGTGACCGTGAAGCCACAGCTGCTTTCAAGGCAGCCCGATTCGTCCGCTCTCGCAACCTTCCAAGTATGACGGTATCGGGCTGTTGTGGTCGAAACACCATCATTTCGCTGAGAGAATGTCACTGTGAACATTGAACCCATCACCCCACATCTTGGTGCCGAAATCGACGGATTCGATTTAAGAGACCTTTCAGGTGATCGGGTAGAGCAACTCAAAGAAATGTTTTACACACACCGGGTGCTGGCGTTTCGAAACCAAGATCTTGATCGCGACGCACACAAAGCCGTGGGGCGTGTCTTTGGTGAGCTTCACGTCCACCCATCCAAGAAAGCGTTCGGAATAAAAGGCGACCCAGAAATCTTTAAAGTTCGCGCCGAAGCCGACACGGTCAAAGTGAACGGTGGACGCTGGCATATGGATGTCTCCTGTGACGAAAACCCGCCCACCGGTTCGATCCTTCGACTGCTCGAACTACCACCCCACGGTGGTGACACAGTGTTTTGTGACATGAACCGAGCATTTGAAACACTGTCGGCGCCTATTCAGCGAATGCTGGTTGAACTTGACGCGTGCCATGATGGGCTACGTGACTTGCGGTGGTACGGACTCACCCCAGACCCAGGGCAAACCTACCCGTCGTGGGTGCACCCAGTAGTTACAGCCCACCCTGTCTCGGGGCTACCGGTGTTGTTCGTAAACGAAGGATTCACCGAAGAAATCATCGACATGTCCTATGACGAAAGCCGCTCGGTCCTGGGCATGTTGTTCGACCATGTTGCACGAAACCCCGGTCTTCAATGTCGAGCCACCTGGGAACCGGGAACAGTTGTCATGTGGGATAACCGCGCAGTGCAACACTTCGCGGTACACGACTACGCCCCTCACAAACGACTCGGTGAACGAGTCTCTGTTGTTGGGCAAGAACCCCCAGTGGCGTGGGGACGGGACTGATTTGGGGCGTAGGATGTCGCCGGTTGCTTGATCATTCTTGGGGTGGGAAAGTGAACCGGCGGCGGTGCGCCGTCAAGGAGAGGTGACAGAGTCTGGTCGAATGTGCTTCCCTGCTAAGGAAGTGACCGTTTACGCGGTCCGTGGGTTCGAATCCCACCCTCTCCGCCACTTAATAATTTTTGGTTTCAACTGACCGATCGGGCTGCGTACACTGCTGTCCTCGATCAGGGCTGCTGGCGAAATTGGATATCGCGTCTGGCTACGGACCAGAAGGTTGGGGGTTCGAGTCCCTCGCAGCCCGCAAACCAATTCTCCATCGCTGGTTGACCGCAGGCCGCTTCAGAAGGATTTCAGTAACAGTCGTTTCGTTAATTTTTTGGATGACTTTCGAAGTGAAATGGTGGTGAGACGTCAACTATGTCGGCTGCCTCGAAACGTTGAGCTGGGCGGCCTTTCCCTTTTGGTCCTCGGCCTTGGTCTTTCGCAGCTGTCGCGAAACCGGGGGTGTTTTGTACCTTTCGATGGAAGTTCCCTGCTGCGATCTCAGAGTTGAATACGGCTTCGTAGACGCGTTGTAGTTCACTGATTGTGAAATGAGGTGAACATAGCCGTGTGGCCAAGGAGGTGGAGTTCAACGTTTGCTGAAGTGCGGTTACAGCGTTGGTGGCTATCTGTTGGTGATCGAACGCGAACCGGAAATCATCGGATGTGAACTCGTTGACCGGTACGAGGCGGGTTACGGACGCTTCATTTCTAAGTACGTCGCCTGGGTCGGTGTTGTTAACCACTCCCCAATAGACGACAGCGACGGCTCTCTGACGGGGGTCTCTGCCGGGGTCTGCGTAGGCACCGAGTTGTCGTAACTCGAGGGGCAAGTTTGTGTCGAGTAGGGGAGTGCAGGCCCGGGTCGCCGCTGCAGGCAGCCCTTCGTGTGGTTGGGGGGTTGAACCCGGGAGTTCCCATTGAAAACGGAACGGACCCTCGTTCCTTTCCGCTAGCAGCATTAAGAGTTGATTCTCAACGATGCTGAAAATTGCTGCGTGACAGGTGAGACCGACTCGGGCGCTGTCCCCGCCCGCAGGATCGCCTTGCGATGTTGTCTCCGAATCCACGCCCTGAAGAGTACTCAATAATTATCAAGACGAGATAAATATATATACAAGTTATTATGAAATAGAGAAATAAACGAGAGTTGCGAGCATGAATTCGCCTCGGTTGGGAGTATTGCCGTTTAACCCAAGCGTGTCAGATTGGTCGGCAAAGGGTCTAGTCTTGCCCCTACTAACCGCCTTTGTGTGAGGAGAGTTGTGTTTCGACGTACCTGGGGATTAGCAAAATCCTCGATGACCGTAATCAGACTCGACCGAGAACTACTCGTACTACCTGTTCTTAACGCGGCCGCGGCAGTGGTTTTCGGTTTGGTGTTGTGGATTATCGCTTCGGGTCTCGGAGCTGACTTCTCAGACACCGCCGACGGTGGCGGAGGGGGCATGATCGCCCTAGCAGTCTTGGGACTTCTCGGATTAAACGTCATCAACACCTTCTTTAAGGGTGCGTTGGTTTCGGGTGCTCATGAACGCTTCACCGGTGGCGATCCCACCATTGGTTCATCGATATCTGGTGCTGCGAGCCGGCTTCACCGGTTGCTGCCGTGGGCGCTGTTGGCAACGACCGTCGGAATCATCATGTCGATCATCGAACGGCAAGGCGGACAACTCGGACGGATTGCTCGAGGGATGTTCAACATGGCGTGGGGCGTCATCACGTTCCTTATCCTTCCGGTCATCATGTTTGACGACCTCGGACCGATCGCAGGTCTAAAACGCTCCGGCCAGTTACTGCGAACCTCATGGGGCGAAACCCTCACTGCCCAAGTCGGCTTCGGTCTGTTCACCGTGCTCATGGCAGCCCCCGGCATCATCCTCATAGTCCTCGGAGGATCCAGCGGGCTGTGGCCACTGCTGATCATCGGGGTGCTAGCGGTGATGTTCGCAATGGTTGTGGCAGCCGCATTAAACGGCATCTTCCAAACCGCGCTCTACCTGTTCGTCACCACAGGAAGCGCACCAGAAGGCTTCGGGGAACAACAACTGTCCTCGTCGTTCAACGAAAAGCCGTACCGCTAACCCAGCACCTCAGCAATTGCTAGCTCAGCAATTCGATCGGGGTCATAGCCAAGTTCTTCCGTCAATATCTCCCAGTTATGTTCACCCCACGTGGGCCCTCCGTAGGTCACCATCGCAGGGGTGCGCGACATCACAAAGCGAGAATTCTCGACGGTCGTTGTTCCCTGGGTTCCGTGGCCAACTTCGATGAAGTGATTTCGGTGAGCCAGCTGGGGGTCATCGAGGCAGTGGTCGGTGTTTTGAACCCGATGGGCGGGAATGCCAGCACTCTGACATGTGGTCATTGTCTCGGTGCACGAACGCCCTGATGTCCATGCCTCGATGGTTTTTTCGAGTTCATCTTGGCGGTCGCGACGAGCATCAACATCCAGCTCGGCGAGTTCAGGCGCACCAATGAGTTCACATAAGGCCATCCACTGGTGATCGTTGGTAACCGCGACCGCTACCCATTCGTCGTCACCTTCGGAGGGGAACACGGCGTGAGGAGCGTGGACGCGATCGCGGTTGCCCATTCGGTCCCACAGACGACGGTTCACAGTCCAGTCCAAAAGAAGCGGGGTGAGCTGTTGCATGGACGCTTCACCTTGACTGAAGTCGATGTACTGTCCCTGACCTGTGCCCCGATGATGCTCAACGGCAGCCATGACGCAACTGACAAGAAAGCGCGGGGAAACGTAGTCGGTGTAGGCCCCAAATGGGCCGCTTGGTGAACGATCAGGCCATCCGGTCGGCTCAAAAAACCCGGAAATAGCGGCGGCCATTGTTCCGTAACCAGCTAGTCGGGTGTACGGACCGGTTTGACCCATGATGCAACTCGACGCCATCACCAGATCAGGTTTGATTTTTCGCAACGACTCATAATCCAGTCCAAACCCCGCCATGCCTTTGGGTGAGAACGATTCCAACACCACATCAGCCCATCGAACGAGATCGTGTACCACCTCGATGGCTTCAGGTTTGGTGAGGTCGAGCGACAATCCGCGTTTGCCTGCATTCATATTGTTGTAGAGGGCCGAGTTATCAGGTGAACCTTCGTCGTTTCGGAAGGGCTGCAACGTCCGAGCCGTGTCCATTCGTGCTTCGGAATCGATACGGACGATGTTCGCTCCGTAGTCGGCGAGGACTCGACTCCCAGCAGGTCCCGCCATCACCCACATGAAATCCAAAATCTTTAGTCCTTCAAGGGCTTTACCTTGACGGTGAGGTATGGGGGTGATTGCCACGTTGGGTGTTCTGGGCGGTTGTGCCAACACTTGGGTGGTGTGTTCCCCGATCGCTGGTGGTTCTGGGAGTGGCACTTGGGGAGTTTCAGAAAAGATCGCCATCCGCCCAGGAAAACGCACGACACGGTCACCAATTTTGGTGTCCTCCCAAATATCTCTCTCGGTCAGGTGGGGGTTGTTCAGGACATCTTCAGCTGTTGTTACCGGCGCGATGAGTAACCGGCGAACGAAAGCCTCTTCGAAGAGTTCTGCTTTGGTTTTGGTGGCGCAGAACTCTCCGATGACTGTTTTTACGCGGTCGTATTCTGCTACCGGTTCCTGACCCGAAAAAATGAGTTCCGCATAGTTCAACCAATCCTTGTCGCGGGTGGCCTCGTCGCAGAAGCCCTCCTCGAACACCCATTCCATCAGGTTTCTGGTGAACGGTCCGAGGGCGGGACCGAACAACACAGTGAGGGAAATGTGCCCATCGGCGCATGGCCACATCAGCTGAACGTAGATGTCGGAAATGGTGACCCCACCAGCGGAACGGTTCGCTTGGGGAGCGTTAATAGCTGACGCCAACATGTTGGATTGGCTTGCCTGCAGGGTGGAAGCCTGAGCGGAGAGATTTATGTGCTGACCTAACCCCGAATTGTGTTGACGTTCATAGAGAGCGATCAGGGCGGCGCCCACTCCTTCTGAAGATGCATGCATGTACGCCTGAGGGAGCGGGATACGAAGGGGGGCGCGATCTAAATCTCCGGCCAGGCTCATTTGACCCCCCGAAGCCATGATTGTCAGATCCGTCGCCTCCCAGGACGCTTTGGGTCCATCGTCTCCGAACGCTGATATGGACAGATGAATGAGTGCTGGGTTTCCCTCACTCATCACCTCATAACTGAGCCCCAACTCGGTGAGAACATTCGGTCCGAACGCTTCGATGACGATGTCGGCTCCATCGGTGAGACGAAGAAGTTCATCGCGCCCTTCGGGTGTCTCGAGATCAATAACTACCGATTTTTTTCCCCGGTTGTACGACCAGTACCACAGCGAAGTATCGGGTGAGACGACGTCATCGGCGAAGGGCCCAATGGTGCGGGAATGAGACCCGCCCGGCGGTTC
>DASCSY010000018.1:0-22738 GCA_034399415.1 Acidimicrobiales bacterium | reverse complement strand
ATGCTCAACTCGCGCTGAAGATGGATCCAAAGTTCGTGGATGAAATGGTCGCAACAAACTTGACTTCCCTCTTCCACCTAGCAAGCGAAGTTACGCGCCGCCTTATCAAAGCTGAGCTTCCCGGCCGAATTGTCAACATCGCATCCGGGGCCGCGTTCAGCGCCGGCGTGGGAACTTCTTGGTACGCGATTACCAAGAGCGCTGTTGTTCGAATGACCGAAATGTTGGCTCTGGAATTTGCCCGCTATGACGTGAATGTCAACTGTATTGCTCCGGGCGCGTTTGAAAGCGAAATGATGGACGGCATGCTCGAACGAATGGGTGACATCACCCAGGGATTCCCACGCAAACGCCTTGGGAAGCCTTCTCAACTCGACAGCACCCTGCTCTACTTGGTATCTCCGGCCTCTGACTTCGTTACGGGGGCGACGATCCGAGTTCACGATGGCCAAGGCGCTCGTTGAGGAGTCTTTCCCTTGGCCGACTAGCCTCACCCGATGGTGACCACTGAACTTGAGACCGCTGTTGAACAATGGCGTACACAAGGGTGGGCTGTCGTACACGACCTGGTCCCCGCAGTCGAAATCGATCAAGCGGTCGAAGAGTTGTGGAAACATTTTCCGACCCCTGCCGATTACCACTCAGGCGATCCCGATGCTCTTGCTTACTTCGAGAACGAAAGCACCGATGCGCGGTACAAGCCTGCGAACCAAGAGGCATATCACGGGCAGAGTGGCAAAGGAGACGAGGGGCCCAGTTTTCGTTTGCGTCAGTTTCTTGGGCACGTCCTTTTTCCATATAACTCTCACCTCCTCAATCGACTTCAGATTCATCCCCGGGTCGTCGATTTCGCGAAACGTGCCATGGGTACTGACGACATCCGGTTGTATCAGGCGAGAATCTGGGGAAAGTACACCGGCGTCACCAATTATGAGCAGCCCTTCCACCAGGACCGTAACCACAACATTGTCCCCGACCGACTCGAACCGGGCTGGTGGAACCTGGAGGGTTTCCTGTATTTATCTGACGTGGAAGATGGAGTCGGTCCCACTGAAGTACTCAGCCTCGGCGACTCTCCGCCGGGTTCAAACCCGCAATCAGCTGCCGGGCGAAGGGGCTCCTATCTTGCCTACCGCACAGACGTGTGGCACCGAGGCGTGAACCTCACCAGAGAAGGGGGCTCACGATTTCTGATGAACGTCGCTTTCAAACACGCTCATCATGAATGGGTTGGTTTCGACAGTTTCCAACAACATTCCAATTCGGGCCCGTGGTCGAAGTTCGCGGCAAGTTGCACTCCTGAAGAACTCGCTTTATTTGGGGCACCCATGCCTGGTCACCCTTATTGGACCTCTGAGCTCGTTGACGCCCTAGAAGCTCGCTATCAAGGCATCAATGCTTCTCCTTGGAGGGAGGCATTGGACAAGTGAATCTGGATCAAGCAATTGACGATTGCATCACCCGAGCAATCGCGAACAATGTCGTTCCCGGCGCCGTAGCCGCGGTGATCAACCGAGATGGGCTGTTGAGCGTTCGACCTCATGGAGTTAGATCAGAAGTCAGCCGAGACCTGATGACTGATGACACCGTTTTTCAGATCGCGTCGATGACAAAGCCCATCACCGGCGTTGCGTGCATGCAGGCGGTAGAACGCGGACTGCTTGAACTTGACCGACCCGCTGGTGAAGTCATTCCATGGCTCGCTGATGTACAGGTTCTTGATGGATTCGATGAGTCGGGACCCATCCTGCATCCTCCTGAGAGCCCAGTGACTCTGCGCAATCTACTCACGCACACATCTGGCTTCACCTATGAGATCTGGAATTCGGATATGGCCGCATGGATCGAGCACACCGGCACACCCGGTGTAGGCAGCCGCAAGTTGGCATCGCTTCGACGACCCCTTTCGTTCGAACCTGGGGAACGCTGGGAGTATGGAACAGGAATGGATTGGGCAGGACAGCTTCTTGAAACGGTGAGCGGGATGAGTCTCGAGAGTTGGATGAGATCAGAGATCTTTGAACCATTAGAGATGTTTGATACTGCATACCAATGCAATGAGACCATGACAGACCGGGTCGCTGCCACTCACGTTCTTGATGATGGCCAATGGAACGAGTTGGCTTCGCAGGCCCCAAGAACTCTCCCTGAATTTGACAGCGGCGGCGGCGGGCTTCACTCAACAACGCCTGACTATGCTCGTTTCATTCAGATGTTGCTCCGTGGCGGAGAACTTTCCGGGCAACAAATCTTGTCAAGCGACACAGTGTCAGCAATGTCGTCGAACAACATGGGTCTATTACGTGTGACGCCGGTCATATCGTTTAATCGAGGTCTCAGCGCAGATTTCGAGTTCATGCCGGGAATTCCGAAGTCGTGGGGGCTTACGTTCCAGATCAACGAAGAGACAGTCCCTGGAGGACGTCGGACAGGTTCCCTGGGTTGGGCGGGTCTATTTAACACCCACTTTTGGATCGATCCGACTTCAGGTCTCGGGGCATTACTTATGACTCAGACGCTCCCTTTCATGATTCCTCGAGTGGCTGAACTTCTTGATGAGTTCGAACAGGTCGTGTACGCCGCAGTGGCATCTTGATGTGAACACTCCCATTCGCATTGACGGGGAACGCGAGTTCATCGCATTTGCCGCGCTGATATCGACCTCAATCGCGTTGTCTATCGACATGGTCCTACCTGCCTTCGCCGATTTACGTTCTTCGTTTGGCATGGAACCCACTTCAAACTTGCCGGGCCTAACGATCACTTGCATTTTCATCGGCATGGCCATCGGGATGCCCTTTTTTGGCCCTTTGGCAGATACCTACGGACGTATCCCTGTCTTAAGAGCAGGCATCGCCCTATTCGCTTTAGGGGCGCTCGGGTCCACACTGGCCCCAAACCTTGGCTCTCTCCTAGCTTCCAGGGTGCTTTGGGGAATTGGGTGCGCCGCTCCCCGCACTATCAGCCAAGCCATGATCCGGGACAAATTCGAAGGTGATGACATGGCTCGCGTGATGGCCATCGTCCAAACCATCTTTTTTGCGGGACCAGTCCTAGCTCCAGTAATCGGGGATCTACTCGTCCGGGCAGGAGGGTCTTGGCGGCTGACAATGCTTTTCGGTTTAGCCATCGCCATTGTCGTCTGGCTTTGGTCATTCAGAATTACAGAGTCACTAGATAGTGCCAACAAACGAGACCTCAGTTTTTCTGGAACGAAACAGGGGCTCAGAGTCGTTTGGGGGAACCGTGTAACGATTGGTTATGCGCTAACCCTTCTGTTCTCAGGAGGAGCTTTCTACAGCTTCCTAAGTAGTTCTGAACTAATAATCAGCGAAGTCTTTGAGAAGCCAACCTGGTTCGTTCCTTATTTCAGCATCACTATGGGCGTGATGGCTGCCGTCGCCCTGACAGGGTCTCGGGTAGTGGGGCGGATCGGCGCGAGACGTCTCGGGCACGGTGCACTGGCCTTTCAACTGGGAGTCAGTTTTCTGATGCTGGCCTTGGCCCTCTCAACAGACGGCGTTCCTCCGGTAGGTCTTTGGATGGTTCTAATGACAGCTCAAATAGCGGCCATGGTCGTGATGATGCCCACTATGACAACCCTGGCTCTCGAACCTATGGGAGCTTTAGCTGGAACCGCAGCGTCAACAATAGGGTTCATAACCCTCGCTATCGGTGCGCTTCTAGGAGCGATCGTTGATCGTCAAATAACCTCAACCGTTACGCCACTGGCCGTCGGCTACGCCCTCTATACATCGCTAGCTGTGGTGGTTGTCCTTACGATGGTTCGGAAAACAATTCCGAACAGCTAAACCCTGGCTGAGCTATCCCACGCGAATAGGCACAGAGCGCGGGCCCCGAACCTGGGTACCACCCCACTGGACATCGGAATCTTCAGCAAGCGAAAATTCCGGGAAGCGCTTCAGCCACTCTTCCATAGCCACAACTAGTTCCATGCGAGCCAAGTTCGATCCCAAACAGCGATGAATACCTATACCAAAAGCGAAATGCCGATTTTCTTGCCGGTCGATAACCACTTCGTCGGGGTCCTCGAACATTTCTGGATCCCGGTTACTGGCACCGAAAGGAAGAAAGACTTTTTCTCCGGCTGCGACGGGACAACCTGATATTTCAGAATCTTCATCTGCTACGCGCGCCATGGTGACCGGAGAATAGGCACGCAGAAACTCTTCGACTGCGGTCGGAATTAGTTCCGGCTCAGAGGCAAGACGATGCCGGTCGTCGTCATGAGTAGCGAGATGCAGCAAGTTCGAGGCAATCGAACTCCAGGTGGTGTCGATACCCGCGACGAGAAGAAGGAAACAGGTGCCCAGTACATGTTTGTCGGTAAGTGGATCACCGTTAGGGAGAGTCTCTGCTTGAAGCTTGCTGATCAAGTCGTCGCGTGGAGCTCGACGACGATCCGCAATAGTTGTCGCGAAGTACTCAAGAATTTCCTTCGTCGCCTGAGTTCGGCGATCCCACTCGTCTGCGTGACTTTGCAAGATATCTACCGCCCAACGAGTAAACATTTCGCAGTCCTCTTCAGGCAAACCGATCATTGATCCGATAACACGCACCGGGAGATAGCGGGCGTACTCTTCTGCCGCGTCGACTATGTCCGACGGATCGATGGCATCAAGAAGCTCTTTGGCAATACTGCGTGTTACCTCGCGCATATCCTCAACCGCCTTGGGCGAGAAGTAAGGCAGCAACATTCGTCGGGCGTCAGTATGAAAAGGCGGGTCAGAAGTAATAGGAGGCGCTACTAGGAGACTAGTTCCGTCAGGAGTAGCTACGACTCCGACGTCGCGTGACGAAAAGTGGTCGGTGTCATACGCAACTGACGAAATGTCGGAGTAGGTGGTTGGCAGCCATCCACCACCATCTCGCGAAGTGTGCGCCACGGGACATTCAGAGCGCAAACGTTTCCACACCTCGGGAGCTCCTTGAACGTATTCGTCACCGAACAGATCGATATCTCGTTCTACGTTGGAGGATTCGCCCATGAACCCAGCGTAGATCCAGAGCTACTGGTCATGCACGTAGGCTCTAGCTATGAGTTCAAATCACCTACACGAAAACCTGGGCCCGGGGCTTCTTGAGGAAGTGGCGCCGCAGGTCTTCAGTTATGTGCAGCCAGACGGAACCTGGTTTATCAACAACACTGGTTTCATCGTTGGGGAAAGTGCGGTGGCAAGCATCGACACCACCTCAACAGAACTTCGGAACCGCGCTTATATGGACGCGATCGCGTCGGTGACCCCAAACCCGGTCACCTTGCTAGTTAACACTCATCACCACGCTGACCACACTCACGGAAATTACCTATTTGGCGAGGCGACAATCATCAGTCATGTCGCTTGTCGGACTGTGATGATGGCTACGGGCATTCCCGATTATCGTGCTGCGTTCCCCGGAGTTGAGTGGGGGGACTTACGCTTTCGTCCTCCGGATGTCACGTTCGAGGGCTCAACCACCCTGCACCTCGATGATTTGGTAATCGAGTTATTTGATTTAGGTCACGTCGCCCACACCGATGGGGACGTCTTGGCCTGGTTGCCTGAGCGCGGTGTGTTGTTCACGGGAGATCTGATCTTTCATGGAGGGACTCCCTTCGCCTTGTTCGGGTCCATCCAAGGAACTTTGGATGCTCTGGACACCATCGAAGGCCAGGGAGCTGAGGTAATCGTTCCCGGGCACGGGCCCGCCTTCCGCGGTCAAGAGATCGCCGAAGTGCTTCACGCTCAAAGGACCTACCTCCACTTTGTCCAAGAGACAGCGGCAGTGGGAGTCGCATCGGAACGCACACCCATCGAACAAGCGGTGGCGACCGATCTAGGTGAGTTTGACCAGTTGACCGACACAGAACGACTCGCCGGAAATCTTCATGTCGCTTACCGAGAAATCCCCCAATCGGGCTACGAGTGGGTGGGATTCGAAAACGCAATAGCAGACATGATTGCTTTCAACGGCGGGGCACTCCCGCGCTGTCTGGCCTGACCACCTCGCTCTTGGTTAGAACGGCAATGGCAATCCTGGTCGTGGCCACTCGGCCCGGATTAGTTTGCCGGTTCCTGACAAGGTGATGTACGCGGTCTTCATGTCGGAACCGCCGAAACAAATGTTGGTGCAGATGGGGTCATCTACAGCGAAGAATTCGAGTTCTTCACCCTGTGGAGTGAAGGTGCTAATACCACCTGTCTGGATTGTGGCGACGCTCACGTTTCCGTCGGCATCTATTGCCAACGAGTCAAAAAGTTTCCTTCCGGCGGGCCGAGCTAGGAACTTCCCGTGCGGTGAGCCTGCTAATTCGCCTGGTCCTGAAAGTTCCCAATAAAGGACCGAACCTTGGTGGGTTTCGGCTACGTAAACCCTGTCTTCTTCAGGTGATAGACCAACACCGTTTGGTCCATCAAGCGGGAATGCTGTCTCTTGCACAAGCGATCCGTCAGCTCGACCGTAATAAAGCCCTCCCCGGTCGCGTGTGCGGGCGCGGGTCTTGCCATGGTCGGTGAACCAAAATCCTCCTGTTGAGTCAAACATGAGATCGTTTGGACCCTTAAGCGGTTCTCCATTTACGTCGGCGTAGAGGATGTCAACCTGCCCTGTTTCTAAATCGATCCGTTCGATCCGTCCTGACGAATATTCCTCCGCTGCTAATCCTGGAATGGTGAGCCCACGTAACTCGCTCCAGGTGAATCCACCGTTGTTGCAAACGTAGAGGGCACCATCAGGACCCATGGCAGCGCCATTGGGTCCGTCCCCGGGGCGAGCTACTACTTCAACCGACCCATCGTCTGGGTCGATTCGGGAAATGGTGCCTCGCTTCACCTCGACGACCACGACGGAGCCGTCCGGCATTACTACTGGTCCCTCTGGAAACTGCAGTCCAGTCGCGATGACTTCGTAGTCGCTCATGAAGTGACCCTACCTATGTTGTTGCAATCGCGACGAAAGGTGTTAACGCTCGGCAAGAAGGTTGTTGAGTTCGTCTTGAGTCATCAGTACGTCTCGGGCCTTGGAGCCAATGGAGGGTCCCACCACTCCTCTCTGTTCGAGGAGGTCCATAAGCCGCCCCGCTCGAGCGAACCCAACCTTGAGTTTGCGCTGCAGCATCGACGTCGATCCCAACTGGGTTTCTACAACTATGACCATGGCTCGCATCATGAGATCATCATCGTCTTCGTCACCAGAAGATCCCCCCGGAATCAGAACAGATCTCGAGTTGTTCTCTCCCTCTACGCCTTCGAGGTAGTCCGTTTCGGGCGCTTGCCTTCGCCAGTGAGCGACCACTTGGTGAATCTCCGCTTCACTCACCCAACAACCTTGGACGCGTCTGGCCACGCTGCTATTGGAACCTAGGACCAGCATGTCGCCTTTGCCTATGAGTCGTTCGGCTCCGGGTTGGTCAAGGATCACTCGGCTATCAGCAAGGCTCGATACAGCGAAAGCTATTCGTGACGGAATGTTCGCCTTGATGACACCGGTGATCACATTTACCGAAGGTCGCTGAGTGGCGATGACTAGGTGAATACCAACTGCTCGTGCCATCTGAGCCAAGCGCGTTATCGAATCCTCTACATCGCGCGCTGCAACCATCATCAAGTCGTTTAGCTCATCGACGACGACAACAACAAAGGGCATCCGCTCGAATTCGCGTTCTTCATTGAGGTCGGATGCGAGACGTCCTTCGTCATACGCCGAGTTGTATCCCGTTATGTCGCGGAATCCGATCTCGGAGAGAACGTCGTAGCGGCGTTCCATTTCTTTCACAGCCCACGACAACGCGTTAGCTGCTTTTTTCGGGTTGGTGACTACTTGTGTCAGCAGATGTGGAAGACGGTCGTATTGTCCGAGTTCGACCCGTTTGGGATCGATGAGGACCAAGCGGACTTCGTCCGGGGTGGCACGCATGAGCAAGGAGGTGATGACTGAGTTAATGCAAGACGATTTACCTGCTCCAGTGGCACCTGCAATCAAGACGTGGGGCATCGACCCCAGGTTCGCCATCACAGCGTTACCTGAGATGTCTTGTCCGAAGGCAACTTCGAGGGGGTGTGTGGCGTCTTCGGCTGCCTGACTGGACAGTATGTCGCCTAAAGCGACGAGGTGGCGGTCCGCGTTCGGAACCTCCACTCCGATCGCTGACCGTCCGGGGATGGGGGCCAGAATGCGAACATCAGCAGACGCCATTGCGTAGGCGATGTCTTTGTGGAGACTGGTCACTCGGGAGACTTTCACCCCTTTACCAAGCGATAGTTCGTAGCGGGTGACGGTTGGCCCTACTTCCATCCCGGTCACTCGAGTTTCGACGCCATGGCTCGAAAGGGCGGCTTCGAGGTTTCGGGCCCCGTTTTGTAGCAGGCGTTCGTCAACGTCCTGCGCGCCGGATCTTTCCAAACTTTCTCTCGGGGGCAATTCCCAGTTTCCTGTGGGTCGACTCGCTAGGTCGATTTTCATTTGTTCGGGGGGGTGCTTTGGGTTGGCTCCTCCGAAAATTGTTTCCTGATCGTCCGCCCAACTTTCAGCTGGCTCTCGGAGGCCAGGTTGTTCTTCAGATGAGTCATCCAAAGGTTCGTCGCTGTTCGCCGGTTCGACGACCTCAGCTTCGATGTCCGCCGGTTGTGTATCAGATGGTGCTGATGGCAGACCTAGGTCTGGCGCTGAAATCGGTGGCAATGTCCGCCGACCCCGGGGCGAATGCTCAGATGCTTGTCTGTCTGACCCGAGGCTCTGGAGGCTGTGCAGACCGCGTCTCAGGTGTCGCGCCGCGAACCGAGCGGCAATTGCCATCGCAGTCAACACTTGACGAAGACCGGTATCAGTCACAATCAGCACACCGAACATGGCTAACAGCAGCAAGACAACCCAGGCACCCGGGTCATCGACAGCCCTTCTGAGTGGTTCGCCCACGACGGCGCCAGCAACTCCGCCCGAAGCACGAAGGTCGTCAAGCGTGGTTCTAATACCTGCTGCATCCCCAATCAGATGTGCTATCCCCGACAGAGAAAGGCTGGTTAGAACACCGCCGAATGTAATCCGCCACGTTCTGTCGCTGCTCTTGTCGCGGAGTAGCGCGTAAGCACAGCCCAGAAGCGCAAACGGGACGGCGTATCGGAAGATACCTACCAGGACACTCATGACGTTCTCGAGTAACCGGCCCGCGATTCCTGCCTTGTCTCCGAAGAGCGCTAGTAGCGAAATTAAGGCCACAACAACGAGGAGAAGGCCCGCGACATCAGTTCCCCGGCCACGTAGGCCAGCTTCGCTCATTCGACGCAACATCGACGGATTGCCCATACGGCGTGGCCTAGATGAAGATCTGGTCTCCTTTGGTCGGCCGTTTGGACGCTTGGATGTCACACCGGCGAGAGTACCGAAGCATCCGTCGCATGCTGGTTCAGTCGACCGTAATCACCGACGCCAAAATGGGGGGTCGGCGTCGAGTCCTGTTTCCAACAAATCCACCCGTAACTCGTCGAACTACTCGTTCTAGATCTTCCAGTCCCTTGCCCTTAGTTAACGCCCCTCGAACGGCTTGGGCTACTTCAACCTCTAACTCTGCTAGTACTACGACGCTCTTGTCAGCATCTATCCATCCCTGCGTGGATATTTCTGGATGGCCGATGAGCCCCGATTTCTGACTCACGACCACGACGACGTGAACAAACCCGCCTACACCTAGTTTTCGACGGGCATCCAATACTTCAGGACCCAGATCATCAAGTAACCCGTCAACGAACCGGTATGGCGCCGGAATATGGGCCACGACGTGAAGGCCACTCTCGTCGAGTGCTAATTGGGTGCCGTCAAGCACGACCAGAGTTCGATCAGGTTCGTGTCCTGCTTCTATCGCCAGATCTGCGTTGCGTCGCAACATCCGATACTCGCCCTCGATCGGCACGTACCACTCGGGCAACACGGCGTCGTAAAGGCAACGTAAGTCTTCTCTTTGGGCGTGTCCGGTCGTGTGAACGTGTTCGTGGCCATCGTGGATCACTTCGCAACCCAAACGAGACAGTTGATCGATGACGCGGTAGACGGGGATTTCGTTTCCCGGGATCGGGTGGCTAGACAGCATGACTACGTCATCTGGCCCCAGCGAAAGATCGGGGTGGTCGCTCCTGGCCAATAGAGACAGGGCAGCGTTGGGTTCACCCTGGGATCCGGTGCAAATCACACAGACAGCGCCAGGTTCGTACATATCAACACGTTCGATCGAGTCGACGTAACGGTGCGGTAGATCAAGCACTCCTAGTTCTTGGGCTATTCGCAGGTTGTTCACCATTGATCTACCTAGGGGGAAGATCGTTCGGCCTTCTTTGATTGCTACGTCACAAACTTGTTGGACTCGATGCAGGTGACTAGCGAAGCAACTCACGAGCACGCGTCTACCGTTCCATTCAGGAAACCGACGTTCGAAAGTTTCGCCGACTGTTGATTCGGAAGCACTCCAACCGGGCTTGTCGGCGTTAGTCGAATCCGTCATCAAAACGCGAACACCCGGGCCTTCTTGCAGTTCTCTCAGGCGCTCGAGGTCGGTAATGCGACCGTCGATCGGGTTTGAGTCGAGCTTGAAATCCCCGGTATGAACTATGACCCCTTGGTGTGTGTGTAGTACCACGCACAAGCTTTGCGGAACTGAGTGAGTTATGGGCAGTACTTCGACGTCAAACGGTCCTATCTTGAATCGTTCTCCGTCGCTTACGACCTGAAACGAAGTGCGATCTTCTAAGCGGGCTTCGCTTACTTTGTGTCGAGCTATACCCATGGTTAGCGCCGACCCGTAGAGTGGTACCTCGAAGTCCCGAAGAAGGTGGACCACCCCACCTACGTGATCTTCGTGGCCGTGAGTGATGAGTAAACCGACGATGTCGGCCGCTCGTTCTTGCAACCAGCGGGTGTCTGGGAGGATGACATCGACTCCTGGCATGGTGGCGTCGGGAAACATCACACCGAAATCGATCAACAGCAATTTGCCGTCGACCTCAACGCAGGTGCAATTACGGCCGACCTCTCCGAGACCACCTAAGAAAGTGATGTTTACGTTGGGTGGTTCCAAATCAAGCCTTCAACCGGGAGTACACCTCTCGGGCTGTATCTTCCAACCCTTGCGGGGTCGGCCCCATTGGCAATCGCGGCTCGCCGACCGGTAACCCAAGAGTGCGCATCATCGCCTTCGTCGGTACCGGGTTGGGAGCAGCGTCTCCAGTTTCGTAGTCAAAGCTTTCCAGGAGAAGAGCGTTGATCCGTTTTGCTTCTGACGCGTCCCCGGAGTCCCAGGCGTTCATCATGGCTATGTGTTCCGGTGCTGACCAATGCGCCGCCACGCTGATAACTCCTACTGCGCCCACCGCCAAAAGGGGCAGCGTGAGAGCGTCGTCGCCACTGTAAACCTCGAAACCTTCAGGGGCGTCTCGTACAACTTTTGCGGTCTCGCCGGGATTGCCAGCGGCGTCTTTGACGGCAACGATGTTTGATACCTGATGTGCTAGTTGCAGCATCGTTGAGGTCTCTATCTTCCTACCGGTTCGAACGGGAATGTCATAGAGAACGACGGGCAGACTGGTTGACGAAGCTACGGCCTCGAAGTGAGCGTATATGCCCGCTTGGGACGGACGGTTGTAATAAGGAGTGACGGCCAATATTGCATCGCAGCCCAATTCTTCAGCCTTTTGCGTTTGGTGCATCGAATGTGCGGTGTCGTTAGTTGTGGTCCCTGCTATTACCGGTACGGTGACCGCCTCGGCAACCGCTCGCCATAATTCCCAGTCTTCCTCGTCGGTTACCGCGGGACCTTCGCCGGTTGTTCCTGTGATAACGAGTCCCTCGCTTCCCTGTTCCACCAGCCACTTTGCAAGCGTCACCGAAGCGTCTACGTCTAAAGCACCGCTTTCTGAAAACGGGGTCACCATCGCCGGAATAACTCGGCCAAATCGCGCAGTCATGGGGCCGAGAGTAGCCCGTCAGACACTTGCCTCACTCGCTCTGTCGATCCCCAGGGTGGCGAGAAGATCTTCATGTAGCTCAAACCACACTGTGTGATAGCTCGCCATGATGGGTTTGGTCAGCCAATCGAGATTTCCTGCAAGTACTTTTTCGAGCGCCAATGTGAATCGGGATGGGTAGTTGTCGAACCGCGAAAGCAGATCAATGAGCGGTCGAAGGATGTCTGCGATTTGTTTGTCCAACACCACAAGTCGGTCGAGGATTTTACGGTCGTATTCGCTGTCACTGTGGTCGTTTAGCTTTTGTTCTCCTGAGTGGTCGTCTCTCACTTGCCAATCGGTGCATAGTTGCAGCATCTCAGGATTGAGTTGGAGAAAATTGTCGTAGGCGCCTTGTACGACTTCTCGCGCTTCCACGATCTGCATCTCTTGACCCAGTGCGGCCTGGCCCTCCTCGCGACCGGTTGGGGTCAGAACGTACTTTTCGACACCTTCGACCTGGCGCATCACGCATTTTTCAGCCGCGGCCATGTGACTCAGGATGACACCGGTCATGTCCGCGGCTAGTCCGTGGACCGAGGCAATGCTGTCAACCTCACCAAAACCTTTGAGCCGAAGCGCAAGCGCCACCAATAGTTCTGGGTCTGAACGATGGGACATCGGCAATATCAGGATCCGGTTTCCGCCGCCGCCTCGGCCTCTAGTTCTCGCGTGATAGAGAAACTGTCAACTTCTTCGGCAGTGTCAACCCAGTCTTCGTACTGGATAACACCGATCTCTTCGAACTTCTGTCGAAGCCATCCATCCCCGGCGTCAAGAAGTCCTAATTTCTTGCAGTTAGGGACGATTTTTGTGAAAAGTAGCTGCTGAAACTCTTGGCGAAGCGGATCGGCATAAGCCAAAGGGATCACCTTTTTTACATCGGCTCCCATGCGTTCCCAGACTTCTTGTTGGAGGAACCGATCGCGCATGCGCAGCGCCGCTTCGAACGCGAACTCTTGACGGTCTCGCAGTTCGGCGTGGGTCATGTCCTTGTAGACCTCTTTCAACGAAAGAACCCCGAAGGCTACGTGGCGGGCTTCGTCACTCATCACATAACGCAAAAGTTGCTTGAGTAAAGGCTCTTCACTTTGCTGATATATCAACCCGAAGGCTGCTAGGGCGAGTCCTTCGACCATGATTTGCATGCCTAGATAGGTCATGTCCCAACGGGAGTCTTCAATGATGTCGTCTAAGAGCATCCGCAGGTGAACGTTGATCGGATAGGTATCGGACAGCTTCGTATCCAGGTATTTAGCGAAAACTTCGACGTGGCGGGCTTCGTCAACGACCTGAGTGGCGGCGTAATATTTCGCGTCGATCCAGGGCACAGTTTCTACGATTTTGGCAGTGCAGACTAGAGCACCTTGTTCGCCGTGCATGAACTGGCTCAACGCCCAGTTCTGGGACTCCATGTTGAACTTCACCCATTCATCGCGACCCCATGATTCGACGCCGGTGCCGGAAAGGTCCATCACCTCGCCCGCTCCGCCCGTGGTTTCATACTCTTGGACGGCAAGAGCTTCTTGATCGACTTCGGTTTCCCACGGCAAGTCAGTCTCACCATTCCACTGTCCAGCTTTGGCTTTCTCATAAAGCTTGGCTAGTTGCGGTCTCGCACCTTTCTCATAATCCCAGGTGTAGATGCATTCAGCGTTGTCTTCAACCACATGGATGACTTCGCTCGGATCAGTGTTGGTCATAGCGAGGATCGCTTCGAAGTCGTTCGGATCCGTGCGGCCGATTATCTCTTCAACCGTGGACATAAGAGGCTCCTAGTTGGTGGGTGTGGCGAGGCTAGCAGCGCCGAGTGGTGACGAATAAATACACAGAATATCGAAAATTTCGAATTGGTGGATCAGTTGCTTTCGGCAGAGTCAGTGCATTCAGTATGGCTGCCAACCAGCAAGCGATGTTGGCACTTGTGATCTTGCCTACCCTTTGGGTCATCTGTCTGCCTTGATGGTGTTATTCGACAACCAAACCAGCGAAATCATCTCGAAGAGTCCGCTTCGAGAACTTTCCCGTCGAAGTCTTTGGTACCTCGTCGATAATTCGAGTCGCACTGGGTAGCCACCATTTCGCCATACGGGGGGTCAGGTATTCGATGAGTTCTTCATGGCTTAGCGATTCACCCTCTTTGAGAACAACGCAAGCCATTGGGCGCTCCATCCATTTTTCCGATGCAACCGCGATAACGGCCGCTTCCGCGACTTTGGGATGGCTCATTATTTCGTTCTCTACCTCAACTGAACTTACCCATTCTCCGCCGGATTTGATCAGGTCTTTAGTTCGGTCGACAAGACGGATGTAGCCCCGCTGGTCACATGTCGCTACGTCGCCGGTTCTCAGCCAGCCGTCGTGGGTGAAGGAGTCCATGGCATCAGGGCGCTTGTAGTACTCGCCGGTGATGAAGGGGCCTCGAACCTGTAGTTCACCGCTGGTCCGTCCATCCCATGGAAGTTGTTCAGTCGATCCGGGTTCACAGATTCTGAACTCGACCGTTGGGACGATCGTCCCGACCGAAGCACGGAAGTCAGCTTTGGTGTCCTCGTCAAGATCTTTTTCCGCTGACTTTATGTGCGCTATTGCCGCTAAGGGACTCGTTTCTGTCATACCCCAAGCCTGCAGAATGGGCAGACCAATTTTTTCGCGGTATGCCTCTGACAAAGATTTCGGAACCGCGGAACCGCCGCACGGGATCGCTCTCAAACTGGAGACGTCTCTACCGTCCAGTTCGTTGAGCACCCCCATCCAGATGGTCGGCACACCCGCGGCTATGGTGACTCGTTCAGTCTCCATCAGTTCTGCTAACGGCTCGGGTTGCAGCTTGGGACCGGGATTAATGAGGGTGGCACCTGCTGCGACGGCCGCGTGCTGCAGTCCCCATGAGTTGACGTGAAACATGGGTACGACAGGCAAGATGACGTCTGATTCGCAAACACCCAAACCATCGTTGGTCATCGTCGTGATGGTGTGCATATAGGTGGATCGATGGCTGTAAACGACGCCTTTGGGATTTCCGGTGGTTCCGCTCGTGTAACACATAGAGGCAGCTTGCCTCTCGTCTCGAACTTCGAACTCCACGGGTGAGGCGGCCTCGACTAAATCCTCGTAATACAGCACCCTTGGGTCTTCTGGGATCTCTCCTTCACCATCATCCATGACTATTAAGTGTCGAACGGTCTCAAGTTGGTCGACTAACGGCCAGAGGAGAGCCATCAGAGAGCGGTCGACGAAGATGATTTCGTCTTCCGCGTGATTGGCTATGTAGACGATTTGATCTGAGAACAACCGGATATTGAGCGTGTGTAACACCCGGTTGATGCATGGCACGGCAAAATACAGTTCGAGATGACGTGCCGTGTTCCATGCGAAGGTACCTACCCGTCCATGTTCGCTGACGCCTAATTCCGCTATTGCACCGCCAAGTCGCCGCGTACGGTCAGCCCATTCTCCATAGTTGCTTCGCTCGATACCCGTGGCAGTAGCAGTGACTAGCTCCTTGTGCGGAAATAGGCGTTCTGCTCGTCGGAAGAAGAAGTCAAGGGTAAGCGGCGTGTCCATCATCGTCGACTGCATGTAGAAGATCGTAGGAGAAGAGCTTGCTGACGGCCACATCCACCTAGGGTGAAGGCGACAAATGACAGAATCCAACAGACCCAACGAAAAACTTGACTCCGAAGCGCGTCGCAGAGTCAAACACCTTGCAGCTTTCCCTCTTTTGTTGGCGTTAGCTGCCTATCTCGGGCAGATACTTACAAGCACTCTGCTTTCTTCGCAGCCGCTGTTGCTGATGTCTCTCAACGCCACTGATCCCATGCTGCTGTTAGCAGCTCATGAAACGGGCGCCATTGCGTTCTTGACGGTCGGCGCGGTTCGTCTCTTCGCTCCCGACTTGCTTCTTCATCAACTTGGTTGGGAATTTGGTCCAGCAACTAAGGCATATCTGAAATCCGAGCTTGGCCCCCGTAATGGCTTCTCTCGAACTATCGCGGTATTGGAACGCTGGTTCCCCCGAGTGGGGTGGGTGTTGTTGTTCGCACTTCCTGGCTACCCCATGTGTCTCTTGGCCGGGATTATGAAAATGCGAAGAGTTCCCTTCGTAGTGATCAATCTTGCGGGAACCGTGTCCCGTCTTCTCTTGATCTACTGGGTGAGCTCAGTCTTCGAAGGTCCGGTTGGAGCAGCAGTGAGATTCATTAGTCGCTTCTCCTTGCCCTTTACGTTCGCGATGGTCGTTTTGGTGATGTTGCAGAGTAGCCGCGGTAAGAAGACAATCTCAGAAGAGTAGGACCAGTCATAGGTTGTCGATGTCTTGCCATGTGGGCATTCCGGGTTGTGCTCCGAGCGAGGCAACGGCGGCTGCACCCGCTCGAACAGCAATCGTTGCCGCTGCGATCGGGTCGCCCGTGTCGACGAGCGCCACGGCGAACGCTCCGACAAACGCATCGCCGGCGCCGGTCGGGTCTATCACCTCGACCTTTGGGGCAGCTACTCGGGTTGTTTCTTGGTCGATTCGGACCTCACATCCGTCGGCACCCAGTGTGGTTATTAGGATCGGTGGTTCAGCATCACCGAGCTGTTGGGCTTCGTATCTGTTGACCACGACTACGTCAGCGAGCGGAAGAACCTGTTGTGCGACATCATTGAAAGGTGCAGGGTTGAACAAGACAAGGGTTGAGGATGCTGCGGCGAAAAGTGCCGCTGTTCGTGAAGCCTCCGCTCCTACTTCGCCTTGTAAGAGCAGTACGTCTGCTGACTTAATTGCAGTCGCTGCTCCCTCTATTCGTTCTCGATCAAGTACGTCGTTGGCGCCGGCGACTACGACAATCGAAACGTTGTCTGCGTCAACGGTGATGAGGGCGATTCCAGTCGACGTATCAACTCTCGAAACATGCGCCCGATTCACTCCTGCGGCATCTAGTTCAGCTAGAAGAAAGTCTCCCCGTCCGTCCTTTCCGACGCACCCGACCATGGTGACCTCCGCGTCTAGCCGCGCGGCCGCTACAGCTTGGTTGGCTCCCTTGCCTCCGGCGAACTCTTCGACGCGGTTGCCGTGAATCGTCTCGTCGTTTTGGGGACGATGAGGAACCCATACGGTCACGTCGTGGTTCAGACTTCCAACAACGACAATACGAGCTGTCAAGGTTCAAATCCCGAGCAATGTATCGAGACCAATTGTGACTCCAGGATGTTTGGAAATAGCTTTGCAAGCGAGAGTTATTCCACCCATGAATGATGCTCTATCCAAGCTGTCGTGGCGAAGAGTGAGAGTTTCACCATCGGTCCCAAATAAAACTTCTTGATGAGCAACTAGACCGCGTAGACGAACCGAATGCACCTGAATGCCGCCTGGACCAGTACCTCCTCGCGATCCCGAAATGGTCTCAAGTTCGGTCGGGTCGCTCCCCCATTCGCTCGATGCTTGCGCCATCCGCTCCAGTGTTCTCGTCGCGGTGCCCGAGGGTGCGTCAACCTTGTTGTCATGGTGGAGTTCTATGATCTCCGCTGTTGGAAAAAAGGGTGCAGCCATCTCGGCGAAACGCATGAGAAGCACGGCGCCAATGGCGAAGTTCGGCGCTATGAGACAGTTGCTTGACGTGAAGGCTGCGCGGAAAGACACGAGGTCACTCTCCAGTAACCCACTTGTGCCGACTACTGCGTGAATACCGTGGTCCGCACACCATTGAACGTTTTGTCGCGCCGCCTCAGCGACGGTGAAGTCGACGGCAACATCGACCTCAGTAGGGTCTATTTCTTCGATCGAATCGGAGACAACGACAGTGCCGGTGGAGTCCATGTCACCTGAACCCGACGGGTCCACTGCACCTACGAGGTCCAAAAGATCATCGGCGGCCACTGCTTCACAAACCGCTGAGCCCATTCGACCTGCTGACCCTACGACTACTACGCGCATGGGAGCCGTCCCTTCCTCTGGGACCCGCAACGTTGTGAGTCCTGTCACCATTCTGGGGGACAGGACTCACAGTTGGCATCACTATTTTCAAATATCAGGTGGTGATTTGATCAGCGGCGGCTGCGGCGACGCCTGCGACCCCGTCCATCATCCTTTGGTTCGGGACCCATATCGCCGTACACATCCTTAGCCGTGTCAGAAAAGTGTTCCTCAAAAGAAACATATTCACGGGCATTGGAAGAACCACTTCCATCGTCGGATGATTCTTCCGTCGAATCAGCGGTACCTATCGATTGACCGCTCTCCTCCCCGGTTTGATCACCATCAGAGTCGTCATTCGCGTTACTCGGATCATCGCCTGATCCTGCTTCGAGGTCTGTGACCATCGACAGAGACAGTTTCCCATTCGGGTCTATGTCATCGACGGTAACTTTTACGGAGTCACCAACGTTTAGTACTTCCTCTACCTTGTCGAGGCGCCGTTTTCCTCCAATTTTGCTGATGTGTAACAGCCCGTCGGTTCCTGGCAGAACGTTGACGAATGCACCGAATTTGGTGATATTGACGACTCGGCCCTCGTATTCCGCTCCAACATCAGCAGTTGGCGGATTAACGATCAAGCGAACTTGACGTTCCGCTTCTACAACCTTGTCTCGATCCGGTGATCCAATACTGACAACGCCGACCGCGCCGTCATCATCAACCGAGATATCAGCGCCCGTCTCTTCCTGGATGGTGTTGATGACCTTTCCTCTTGGACCAATCACTTCACCGATCTTGTCGATCGGAATTTCAAAGCTCACTATCTTCGGCGCGTTACCTCCGACGTCAGGTCGTGGCTCAGATATCGCCTCATTCATCACGGCAAGAATCTGCATGCGAGCTGCTCGGGCTTGCGCTAGTGCTTGGGTCAGAACTTCCGCTGGAATGCCGTCAATCTTGGTGTCGAGTTGGAGGGCAGTTATAGCGTCTTCGGTTCCGGCAATTTTGAAATCCATATCACCGAAAGCATCCTCTGCTCCCAAAATATCGGTGAGGGTCACATACTTGCCCTCGGCGTACACGAGACCCATCGCTATGCCCGACACGTGACCGCGTATGGGTACTCCTGCATCCATCAGCGAAAGCGAAGATGCGCAGACCGAACCCATAGACGTTGATCCATTCGATGAGAGAACGTCTGAGACCAACCGAAGTGTGTAGGGAAAGCTTTCTTTAGATGGAATCGCTGGCAGTAAAGCTCGTTCAGCGAGTGCCCCATGACCAATTTCTCGACGTTTGGGCCCACGCATGAATCCAGCTTCACCGGTCGAAAACGGAGGGAAGTTGTAATGGTGCATGTAGCGCTTGCGGTCGTTCGGGTTTAACGTGTCAATGAGTTGTTCCATGCGGCTCATACCCAAGGTTGTTACATTCAAAACTTGAGTTTCGCCTCGTTGAAATAGCCCTGATCCGTGAGCGGTTTCACCTATATAGCTGACTTCAGCTGACAAGGGACGGACTTCGTCCGTGGCCCGTCCGTCGATGCGGAATCCATCTTCGACGATACGTCGGCGAACGATTTCTTTCGAAATTGACCGCACCGCAGCACCAATTTGTTTGGCAGCGTCGGGTGTTTCAACAAATTCCTCTTCGAGTTGGGTCCGAATCTCTGCGATTACCTCGTCTTGTCGACCTTCTCGTTCAGCTTTGTCGGCAATGGACATCACATCGGTGAGTTGCGGGGTTGCTACCGATCGCACCCTGTCAAGAATCTCGTCGCTGTAGTCCAGAGTTGGGATCCATTGGATCTCTCCGATATCGCCTATTTGATCTCGTAAGGCCTTCTGAAGTTCGATGACATCGTCAATCCATTGTTTCGAGGCTTCCAGACCGCCGGCGAGTACTTCTTCAGTGACTTTCGGGGCGCCATCGTCGTAGTATTCGAAGGCTCGTTCGGTGCCTCCGGCTTCAACCATCATGATGGCGATGTCACCATTTTCAAGTTGTCTTCCGGCGACCACCATTTCAAACGTTGACGCTTCCCCTTCTTCGTAGGTCGGGAACGCTATCCATGAACCTTCAGTGCTGTAGGCGATACGGACCGCAGCGATAGGACACTCAAACGGTATTCCGCTCACCCATAGGGCAGCCGAGGCTCCATTGAGAGCGACCACGTCGTACTGGTTCTCTCCGTCGACGCCGAGGATGGTGCCCACGACATGAGTCTCATGTCGATACTCGGTCGGAAAGTTGGGCCGTAACGGTCGATCAATCAGTCGACAAGCGAGAATGGCGTCATCAGAGGCTCGGCCCTCTCGACGAAAAAACGAGCCGGGGATTCGACCGGCTGCGTACATGCGCTCTTCGATGTCAACCGTCAACGGGAAAAAGTCCGCCCCGTCGCGCGGTTTACTTGATGCCGTCGCGGTGACTAGAACCTGTGTGGCTCCAATTCGCGCGGTAACGGCGCCATTCGAAAGACCCGCAAGCTTGCCGGTTTCGAATGAAAGGGTTTTGTCGGTACCCGAAATTGGGCCCGATACGGTAATGGCTTCAGCCATAGGTTTCTTCTACTCCTTCGGCGAGACCTTCTCGCCATCGTTTGCATTCAGTTGGAAGACGTCGCCCACTCGACTGCGTGCGAGGGAGCGGCGACCGCCAATTGCGATGCGGTGTGTGCATTAGTGAGCTTTGGCCATGCGCGAAATTGGCGGAGTGAAAGCCGCCTAGATCGCTCAGCGGCGCAAACCGAGTTTCGCAATGAGCGCTCGGTACCGCTCGACGTCGTTGTTATCTAGATAGTTCAGAAGCCGACGGCGGCGACCAACAAGTTTGAGTAAGCCGCGTCGACTGTGGTGATCCTTTGAGTGAGTCTGTAGATGTTCGGTGAGATCATTTATCCGATCCGTGAGCAACGCAACCTGAACTTCTGGTGAGCCAGTGTCAGTTTCGTGATGCCGGTGCGCTGCCATAGTGGCGGACTTTTCGGCCATGTGTTTTTTCCTCGGGATATAGCTTTTGTGCCGCTTAGTGGTTGTTATTGCGGCTGGGTGGCCGGCGCGACGATTACGCGCCAGAGAGCATTCTAACAGCGAAGTTCTTCGATGACGCAGGCCTTGATCGGGTGGATGGTTACTCGGAAAGGCACTTGGCGGCGTCGGCCACGTCTTTACGTAGCTGGGCAACTAGGTCATCGACATCTTCGAATCGTTGTTCGCCCCGCAATCGTCGAACGAAACGAATTCTGGCTCGCTCGCCATAGAGATCTCCTCGAAAGCCAATCAAATGGGCTTCGATGAGGGAACGTTCGGCAAATTCATAGAAAGTCGGGCGCTTACCAACGTTGACCGCTGCCGGATATTGAGCGCCGTCCGGACGCTGATACCAAGCCGCGTAGACGCCGTCGGACGGCACTTGTAAATCGGGAGTTGTTGGCACGTTGGCGGTGGGAAACCCGATCGTCCTTCCGCGTCGGTCTCCGGGCGTCACTATTCCTCGCGCTTCGAAAGGTCGCCCCAAGAGCCGATGCGCCTTTTCTACATCTCCTTCGCCGAGAGCTGAGCGTATTGATGTTGATGAAATCACTTCTCCGGCCCCCGTAAGGTGCTTAACCAGCGGCAGGCCGACGACTTCGTAACCCAACTCACCTCCGACAGACTTGAGAGTCTCGACGTTGCCTCGTCGGCCTTTACCGAAGTGAAAGTCGGCACCTACAACAACCACTTTTGCCTGAAGACAGTCGACGAGGATTCGTCGCACGAACGTCTCGGCCGGGACCTCTGCCTGTTCTGGAGTGAATTCGACCACCACAGCGTAATCGACACCTGTTTCCGCAAGAAGTTCGAGCTTGGTTTCCAGGTCGCATAGCAGTAGGGGCGCCGAATCGGGTCTGACGACTGTCGCGGGGTGACGGTCGAAGGTCACTACCGCGGTGGCGCAGCCTCTCTCGGCGGCCATACGGTGCATCTCGGCGATGACAGTTCGATGCCCGCGGTGTATGCCGTCGTATTCTCCAACGGTGACTACGCTGCCTTGTTCCAGCGAGGGCGACCACGCTAGGTCTCGAACGATCTCCACCGCGTCAAGCTATCGCGAACCCCTCCCTGAAACGACTTCGCTCTGCTGTTCACTGGTTCTCGAACAACCTGCAGACGTCACGGTGGCAGAACGACACCCACCACGACACGGTCGTCAACGTTTTCGTGAACCGCAATCAGTTCTTGGGACGTGTCCACCAATGCCCAAGGCCCTTCTCCTTTGGTGCGGTTTAAACTTAATTTCCCCCCGTTTCGCACCAGGGACTGCTCCTGCTCGTTCAGGACTACCTGATCGAATCCACGGACCAACTCAATTACGGGTCGCAGGGGGGCTTCCTCAATCGTGCCTGCTTCGCTAAGTGTGTAGACGCCGCTAGCTACTCGACGCAGACCCCGTATATGCGCCCCGCCTCCCAACGCCGCTCCTAGGTCAGCGCCCAAGGTTCGGACGTAGGTTCCAGCGGAACAGTCGATGCAGGCCCGCCAAATTAGGGGATCCTCGGTGGCTTCAATGTCGAACCTGCTCACTGTCACTGGACGAGCTTCGCGCTCTACCTCAAGCCCTTCGCGAGCCAAGTCGTGAAGCCGTCGACCGTTGACTCGACGCGCGGAAACCATCGGCGCAACTTGTTGGATTTCACCTGTCAAGCCCTCGGCTGCAGCTATTACGGACGACTTGTCGACGAACATTTCGTGACTGGCGACTACTTCGCCCGACGCGTCGAGAGTGTCGGTCTCGGTTCCGAGGACAATCTCCACTTCGTAGGTCTTGAAAGAGCCCGAAGCGAATCGCAATAATCTGGTGGCTT
>DASCSY010000017.1:0-23020 GCA_034399415.1 Acidimicrobiales bacterium | reverse complement strand
GCCCCGGCGGAATCTTTCGCGAGGCTCTCCGCGTCTCGAACCGACAAGTTTTCGTCGATAATCTTCCCCAACAATTCAATTTGACTAGCCGGTGACGAACAGGCAAGGAGCGCACGCGCGTGGCCGGCACTAATTTTTCCCTCCATAACTGCGGTCTGCACGGCGGCCGGCAACTCCAACAGACGTAGTGAATTAGAGATCGTTGCCCGGCCCTTGCCAAGGCGGGTCGCCAGCTCAGCATGAGTCACTTCGAAATCATCAATCAGTTGTTGGAACGCTCCTGCTTCTTCGAGAGGATTCAAATCCTCTCTCTGTACATTTTCGACGAGCGCCTCCACCAAACTCGATTGATTGCTGGAAGTTCGCACCACGGCGGGCACGGTCTTGCGACCGGCGAGCCGAGAAGCGCGCCACCGCCGCTCCCCCGCGATCAATTCATATGTTTGGCTATCCGACCGACGTCTAACGACGATTGGCTGCAGCACTCCGAACTGTTCGATTGATGACGCAAGACTTTCCAACGCATCTTCGGCAAACACTTGTCTGGGCTGAAGCTGGTTGACCACCACCGCGTCCAATGGCAGCTCTACATAATTGCCATCATGGACAGGGCCACCACCCCGACCTTCTCGACGCTCCCGATCTCCAGCAGCCGCGGAAGAGACTGGCTCGTTAGCCGTACTCGACGGCGTCGCGGACGGGATTATCGCCCCCAATCCTCGACCTAGTCCTCCTTGAGGTCTGGGCATAATGAGCTCCTTTCGGGCAACGCCGTCCCCGACGCTTGTTGGCCCAATATTTCCTTTGTGACTTCCCGATACGCTGCTGCCCCCCTACTGGTGGGGTCATACAACTCGATGGGCTGGCCGTAACTTGGTGCTTCCGAGAGCCGCACGGAACGAGGGACCACCGCGCGGCAAACGACGTCCCCAAAGTGAGTTCTAACCTCATCCACGACTTGCTCTGCCAACCGTGTCCGAGCGTCGTACATAACCAAAACAATCGCCGCAACTTCCAAGTCAGCATTGAGGCTCTGTCGAATTAGATCGACATTGTTAAGAAGCTGACCAAGGCCCTCGAGCGCGTAATACTCGCATTGAAGGGGTATCACCACTTCATGAGCAGCGGCCAAACTGTTCACGGTGAGCATTCCCAGACTCGGTGGACAGTCAATTAGGACATAGTCGTAATCGTTAACGACTAATGAAAGAGCTGAACGAAGTCGCAGTTCTCGACTGAACATGGGGACTAACTCGACTTCAGCCCCGGCAAGATCAAGGTTCGCGGGCAACAAGTCCAGGCCATCGACAATTGTTGCAATTCGAGCCGCGCTGATGGGCAGCTGTTGAACCACCACGTTATAGGTGGAACTTTCCAATGTTCGGGGATTAACGCCTAACCCAGTCGTGGCGTTTCCTTGCGGATCCGCGTCCACAAGAAGTGTGCGATGCCCGGCTAACGCAACGTTTGTCGCGACACTAATGGCTGTTGTGGTTTTCCCTACGCCGCCCTTCTGATTAGCGATCGCGAGAATACGGGTCATGGAGTGCCATCTCTTCCAGATGGACCCGTGGATCCATCTTTGTGGTCTTTATCTCAGTCTCTTCAAGCACCTGGGTCAAGGATCCGCGGCTATAGAAACCTGTTGGGAAGGTATTTCTGTCCGATAAAACCATGTTTCACGTGAAACATGGTCACGATTGTCCTCAAAACATCGGATCTTTGCGTATCTGCGTCCATTTTCTCGGTAATCCACTAGGGGGAGCCTTACGGAGCGATATGGAGACAAACCGGGGCGGTCCATCCAAGAAGTTAGGTTCACTGAACCCCATGGAATTCAATGCTTGCGGGTGCCATCGCTGTTGACACTGACGGGGTGGTTCACTGGCAACCAGCCTTCCCCCTACTCGTAACAACCCCGAGGCACATTCTGCCGTTGTAGCTGGCGAGCCAAAGGACCGACTTAACACTCCGTCGTAGGCTCCTCGATGAACAACTTGATGAGCAATGGCAGCAGCGTCACCATGCAGTACCTCCACGTGCTTTTGGAGACCTAACCCGCGAATGGCTTGCTCCAAAAAATCCGTTTTAGTGGTGGATCGATCTAAAAGAACCATGTGCAAATCAGGGCGGTCGTGGCCAATAACAAGCCCTGGGAGTCCTCCACCGGCGCCAAGGTCGCACCATCGCGAGTCACTCGTGGGATTTGCCGCGCGAAGCTGGGCTCGCGCGTGCTTGAGGTGCTCGTCAATACCCCCTGGTCCTATGTGACCGAGTAGTTGAGATTTTTCAAGGACTGCGACCAGCTCAAGCTGGCTCATTAGGACACTCAGTCGGTAGCGACGACGAGAACAACCCGTCGGCGCGGTTCATCACCAACGGAAACCGTAGAAACCCCATCGATCTCGTTGACCGCGTCGTGCACCACTTTACGATCAGCCGCGTTCATTGGCTCTAAGCCTTTTTCTACTCCCGAGGAAACTACGTTCTGTGCCAATTCGTGGACATACGCTTGCAGCGCTTCGCGTCGTCGGCTCCTATAGCCTCCGACATCTACGCGAATGCGGGCGCGGTCCGTGCCAGCTAACCGGCGCTGCAGCATGGTCTTGCACACCTCGTGGATCGCAGCGAGATGGTTTCCCTTGGGTCCGATGAGGAGACCCAGCTGCTTGTCGTCTCCATTCAAATTAACCTCGAAGCTGTCCTCATCCGCAGCAACATTTTGAGCAGCCGCTTCTATACCGAACGATTTGGCTAGCCCTTCCAAGAAGTCTCCAACCATCTGTTGTTGCTCTTCTACGGTGGTTTCAGTAGTCATTGCAGTCTCCTGCTTGTTATTCCGGGACTTGGTCCCTAGTGGTCGATCTTACGGGTGCGCCGATTGGTCGGCGCCTCGGGTGGCTGCTTTGTGTCGTCAGGTTCAGGTATCGAACGTATGTTCGACTCCCTGCCTCTGTGGTCCTTGTCGCCTGACTCGAGGGTGCGCTTGCGGCGATTGGGAGTGCCGGCCGCCATCTGTGCCGGTTCCCCGCTCTTGTTGTCACTTGAATTTGCTGCTGGCTTCGCGGGGGTCTCGGCGCTTCTGGGCGACGGTTTCTTATCTGCGGTTGAAGTGCGTCGTTTTCTGGACGTACCGCTCGCTTTCGTTTGACCTTTGCGCCCCCGACTCTTGGTCCCCTTAGGTTTTCTACTTCTCTCGGGGCGTCGCCAATCCCGCTTCGCAGGTGGGGTGATCGGACGAATGCGGACACGAACCTGGGCTCGTTTTCGTCGGAAGCCGAGCACCGACGACTTCGGTTCAGTTATGACTTCGAACTCCACGTCTTCGAGCGGAACCGAGAGCCCATCTAAGGCCGCTTCCAGTGCGGCATCCACCGTCGAGCCTGTCGTTACGATCCAATCCATACTCACTTATTTCCGCCGCTTCTTAGTCCGACCGTCACCCGATGTCCGTTTGGATTGAATTGGCTTCGATTCTTGCTCGTCTTCAGAGCTCTTTGGTTTAGGTGCGCCACGTCGAGTTGAGTTTGTATCCTTCTTGGTTTTGCGGCTCTGGCTGCGTTCCTCACGGGCTTTACGGCGTTCATCATCCGCCGCTATTGCTTTCTTAGATCGCTGGTTTGGTACTTCTTTTTCGGCAGGCTCGATCTGTTCAATCACTTCGGCTTCAATGGTGTCTGAGCCCCCTGCGATGACCGGCTTCATCGTTTTGTGAATAAAGCCTTGTTGCGCTATGCGATAGAGGCTTGACGCGATGAAGTAGACCCCAAGCGCGGCTTGTACCAAGAACGCGAAGACAGGCAGCATGTAAGGCATGATTTTCATCAGCATTTCCATCTGCGGATTTTGCGCAGCAGCGTCGCCTCTGCGCGACTTCATCTGGGCCTGCTGTAGGAACGACAAGATAAAGGTGACGGCAACCAGACCTAGGTAGGGGAGTCCGTCTAAGAAGTTTGCCTGTATGACGTCTTTCGCGGCTTCTGACAAATCGATCCCGAAAGAGATCATCTCTCCGCCATCTGCCACCAAGTCCTCATATAAGGCCGATTCCTTGTTCAGGTAGGCGGGATTCGGAATGCCGTCGTCGCCGATTTTGGTCATCCCGTTAATGACTCGATACAAGACGATGAAGACTGGGAGCTGAACGAGTGTGGGTAGGCAACCAGCTAGGGGGTTGGCTCCATGTTGCTGGTATAGAGCCATAGTCTCTTCATTGAGCTTTTGACGGTCTCCTTTGTGTTTGGTTTGCAACCGCTTTAGTTCAGGCTGAAGCTCTTGTATTCGCATCATGGAGCGCGTGCCCTTGAGGGTTAAGGGGGTCAGCACCAACATGATGAGAAATGTCAAAAGGACAATCGATATCGCGTAACTGCCAGAAAAATCGTAAAACCAAGCCAGCACACGGGCAATCAAGTTGAACATCGGACCTCATCTTCTTGTGCAGGGTTTGGTACTGGGTCATACCCGCAGCCGCCCCATGGATGGCAACGAATGACCCGGCGAGTAGCGATGGAAGCGCCCCGCAAGGCACCGTACGTCTCTATGGCGTCGATCGCGTATTGCGAGCAGGTTGGATCGAAACGACAAACAGGGGGTCGGCGGCTCGAAAAGAGCCGATATGTGCGGATCCCTCCTAAAATGCCTCGCTTCAGTAAATTCACGTCAATTCTCGACTTTTCTTGATTAATTCAACAAGATCCTCACGTGCCTGTGGAAAAGTCACTGAAACCGCAGAAACACGGGCTCCAATAAGGTACCGCCCCCTAGGAATAGTCGCCTCAGTCTCTCGCAAAACGGCTTGAACCCGGCGTCGCAGACGATTTCGTTGAACCGCAGTTCCACGGGTACGCCCGATGGCATACGCGACGCGGGGGTGTTCAAGTGTTGGGTCCGGAGAAAACATCATCCACAAAGCGCGACCAGATAACCGTTTTGCACGATTCAACAACGCGAAATCGGCTCGCTCGCTACAGCTTTCAATCAAGCGCTCAGCCGATGACGGCCCTTGGTGCGACGCGACTTGATGATCGAGCGACCGGCCTTACTGGACATGCGGTGACGAAACCCATGACGGCGGGCCCTGCGGCGGGTATTTGGTTGAAAAGTACGTTTCATAGTGACGGCCTCCGGTTCGGCCGGGTATCTGTCCGTCGTTGAGGAAGAAGAAAGAGCAGAACGCTAGACGGCGACAAGATGAACTGTCGTGAGTGTGTCTAGAGTCCGAGGTTGCCTTTCACAAGGACAACGATGTGGACGTTCGAATAGGAATTTGGATAAATCTTAGCCCGGTAAGTCATGTAACTACACCGGAACGGAACCAGCTTAGAGGGCAATGACGTGAAAGAGAAACTCCAGCCGCTCAAGATGACCTGACGGGCATTATTGCGGCGTTCTCGCGCGCAACGTGCTAATTCACCCCAGATCGTCACCATTACATCACGTTGAGTAGTATTTTAAGTGTTCTTCGCCACAGAGTGCTAGGTTCCACAACCCGCGAACAAGTGGATCCTGGGGTTTTACACAGCAGCCACAGGTTTTCCACACGGCTCAATTTGTGAGGCCTAGTGGCTGACGAAACCCGGCAAAATACGCACGAAACGGACCTTAGCGAGCCTATTGGGCTGAACGCCGACTCCACCTGGACAACCTGTCGGGGTTTGCTGCGGAGCCAGGTCTCAGAAGCTGTCTGGTTGACTTCATTTCGAGATCTTCACGTAGTGGCAATGTCAACTGAGCGAGTCGTCTTGGTTGCACCGAGCAGCGTCATTCGAGATCGCGTACTGAACCGCTACTTACCAATGGTTCGGGCAGCATTAGCCGACGCTGGTTGCGCAGCAGAGGTAATCGAAATCGAAGTTCAGCCAGAGCTGGACAATTCGGTAGGTGTCGCCGAATCACCACATATCCGAGAAGATCCTCCATCAGCGCCTGACCTGAGAGATCGGCTTGACAGCTCAGGGCAACCCGAAGCCCCAAGAAGCACCGGTAGAAGCGATTCGTATACCGACACGATTCAACCGTTGTACACCTTTGATTCGTTTGTGACAGGCACGAGCAATCGTTTCGCTCATGCGGCAGCGTTGGCTGTCGCCGAAACTCCGGGCCGCAGTTATAACCCTCTTTTCATTCATGGAAGCGCAGGACTGGGCAAGACACATTTACTTCAGGCCATCGTTCATTACATCCGAAGCACTTACCCCAACTACACCGCTCGGTATGTGTCGACTGAAACATTTCTCAATGAGTTCGTCGAAGCGATTCGAACCTCAACAACCAACACTTTCAAACGGCGGTATCGCGACATTGATGTGTTGTTGATCGACGACATTCAGTTCATGGAGGGAAAGGAAGGATTACAGGAAGAGTTTTTCCATACGTTCAATTCTCTTCACGGAGCTGGCCGTCAAGTGATCCTTTCGTCTGATCGGCCGCCACGAAACATTGCAACGCTGGAAGACAGGCTTCGGAGCAGATTTGAGTGGGGTCTCATCACGGACATTCAGCCCCCTGATGTTGAAACCAGACTGGCGATTTTACGTAAAAAAACCGAGGTGGCTCGAAGTGACGTCCCTGATGAAGCGTTGGAGTTCATTGCCGAACTTATTACGAACAACATTCGAGAACTTGAGGGTGCACTCATTCGTGTAAGCGCGTATGCCTCATTGACGGACGAACCAATAACCGTTGACTTAGCTGAACGGGTATTGGGAGACATCGTTCACAACTATGCGTCACGACCAATTACCCCCGGCGTGATTCTCGATGCAACATCGGAAATGTTCGGGTACGACGTCGAAGAACTCAAAGGAAAGCGTCGTCATCGGAGCTTGGTGCAAGCACGTCAGATCAGTATGTACGTTGTCCGCGAATTAACCGACTTAAGTTATCCCGCCATAGCAAGAGAGTTCGGGGGACGCGACCACACAACAGTGATGCACGCCGTGGAGAAGGTCGGAAACCAAATGGCTGAACGCCGACAGGTGTACGACCAAGTGAGTGCGTTGATCTCCGACATCAAGTCGCATTGAGACGTGGATAAGGTTCTGGATTGTGTTGTGGAGACACCGTGGACAACCTCGACTTATCCACACAAATCAACAGTTTTCTTTGAACAGCAAGGTCTCTTGTGGGCAGCGGTGGACAGTAGTGTCGATAAAGAAACAATGATTGACCAGCGGCTTTACTCTGTTATCCACAATCCACAAGACCTATTACCACTATTAGATTTTAAGAATCATAAAGAGAGAGGAAGTTCGACGTGAAGTTCCGATGTGAACGCGACGCACTCGTCGAGCAGTTAGGGACAGCCAGTAGGGCCGTAAGTAGCCGTGGTGGTGCCTTGCCTGTTCTTACAGGTATTCACCTCAGTGCCCGTGATGACGTTCTCACCATGACCGGAAGCGACCTTGAGATCACAGTGAAGGCTTCTGTTTCTGTTGCGGTGATTGAGCCAGGGGAGGCCGTACTTCCTTCGCGGATAGCGGTAGATATTGTTAGGTCACTTGATTCTGGTGCCATTGATGTTGAGGTGTCTGGTGACGAGGCAAAGATTTCCGGAGGGCGATCACAGTTTTCTGTGCGCACACTTCCTGTTGATGACTTTCCGGCCCTTGCGGATCCGACCGGTGATGAAGTAACTGTTGCTACTGCGGATCTGGCCGCGGGTCTCAAACAAGTAGTCAGAGCTGCAAGTGGTGATGACGCCCGGCCGATATTGACTGGTGTGTTGATGTCAGCTGAGGACGGCGGTCTTCGGCTTGTCGCTACGGATTCGTACCGGCTAGCGGTTCGGGACCTTCCTGATGCGACTGTGCTGAGTGATGGCCAAAAAGTGCTTGTCCCATCTCGAGCCCTTGATGAACTCAGTCGCGCTTTGGGCGACTCGGAAGAAGTAACGGTTCGTTTAGGGGAGAAGGAGGTCACTTTCGACGTCGCCGTTGATGATGGTGCTGTTCAAGTCACCACACGGCTCATCGAAGGTGAATTCCCCAATTATCGACAACTCATCCCGAGTAGCTACCCGAATCAGTTGACTATTGGGCGGGAACCCCTTTTGGAAGCAGTCCGACGGGTCAAACTTATGGCAAGAGATACAACGCCTTTGAGAATTACTCAAAAGTCTGACTGTGTGGAATTAATGGCTGTAACACAAGATGTCGGGCAGGCCCACGAAGAGGTGGATGCTCAATATGCAGGTGATGAACTCACGGTCGCGTTCAATCCTGATTATCTGATTCAAGGATTGGAAGCTGCGCCTGGCGACGAGGTCGTTCTTGAAACTCTTGATGCTCTCAAACCTGCGGTGCTTCGCTCAAGCGAGGGCGGAGATTTTCTATATCTGTTGATGCCAGTCCGGGTGTCGTAACAGACACGTCGAAACGGTGATCATCAAGCGTCTATGGCTCACAGACTTCCGTAACCACCGAGCTACCGACATTGAACTTGACCCCGACATCACATTGGTGGTCGGCCTCAACGGTCATGGCAAAACGAACCTGGTCGAGGGACTATTTCTGCTCAGTGGGGCCCGCTCGTTTCGTGGAGCGAAAGTTGATGCACTTGTAGCAAGTGGTCAGTCCTCCGCATACATTCGCGCCGAAGTCGACCACAACGGACGCTCAGTGCTAGTTGAGCTTGAGTTAGCCGCAGGGGGCCGGTCACGAGCTCAAATAAATAGACAACGGGTCCAAAGATTCAAAGACCTCGGCGATGTTGTACGTACGGTGATATTTAGCCCCGACGATCTAGAACTTCTCAAAGGCTCACCTGCCATGCGCCGCGGGCTAGTTGATGACGTTCTCGCCAGTATTGACAGTCAATTCCGAGCGGTCAGAACCGACTTTGATCACATTCTTCGGCAACGAAACAACCTACTAAAGCAAGGCCGCGGCCGGCTAACGCCAGAACTTGAAGCCAACCTGGATATATGGAATGAACAGTTCATTGAAGTAAGCAATGAAATCGGACGCTGTCGGTCAAACTTCGTCGAAAAGATTGAGCCAATAGTGGCCGACTTTTATCTGCGAGTAGCTGGCACTGATGACCAGGTTTCACTCGCATTGGACGCTAATTGGCGAGAACATGGGCTTGAGAAAACTCTGTCGGAGACACAAGCCGAGGAAATAAGGCGTGGCGTTACATTGGTGGGACCTCACCGCGACGACCTAATCATTCTGTTGTCGCAACTTCACTCAAGAACACAGGCGTCACAAGGCGAGCAACGGAGTTTGGCGTTGGCGTTGCGGTTAGCAACCCATGCGCACATTGCGCAGACATGTGGCGACAGCCCGTTGGTGTTGTTGGACGATGTTTTTTCAGAACTCGACGAAGGAAGAGCTCGCCGACTTGTCGAGTGTCTTCCGGATGCACAGATTGTTTTAACGTCGGCGACAGGCACAGTCCCAGATGGAGTCAAACCAGGGCTCACATTGGAAATATTGGAAGGTAAAATTAATGGAGTCTAAGGACAGCCCAGAGAGGCGCTGGGCTGAGCCACGTTCTCTTCGTGATGTCTTGAAACGGGTCATTACAGACTTCGGTGACAACGGCGCGATGTACGCGATACACGAGCGGTGGGATGAGGCCGTAGGTTCCACAATTTCCCAACACTGCAGACCGCGTCGTCTATTGAAGGGCGAACTTCTCATCGAAGTCGATCATCCAGGTTGGGCCACTGAGGTTCAGTACCTTGAACAGGATTTACTCGCGAAACTGGCGCAACTACACCCCGAATTGGAATTACAGGGCATCAAAGTCCAAGTCAAACGTTCCTGAGATAACTCTTTTCTCTCAGAAGCGTTCAGAAGCGGTTTGGGGACTTTACCCCTACGTCTTTTAGCCCCCTACGGCTGGTACTATTTGGGTCAGGAAACGAGGTGTCGGTGAGCGACGTCACATACCAGGCAGAAAATATTCAGGTTCTGGAAGGTTTGGAAGCGGTTCGAAAACGCCCCGGCATGTATATCGGCTCAACCGGGCCTTCTGGTCTCCACCACTTGGTTTATGAGGTGGTTGACAATTCGGTAGATGAAGCAATGGCAGGTCAGTGCACCACTATCGAAATCGTCATTCTTAATGACGGAAGATGCCGGGTGACAGACGATGGTCGCGGCATCCCCGTAGGCCCGCATCCCAAATATCCCGACAAATCAGCTGCCGAAGTGGTGATGACCGTGCTCCACGCTGGCGGCAAATTCGGCGGCGGTGGCTACAAGGTTTCAGGGGGCCTACATGGCGTCGGCGTTTCCGTCGTAAACGCCTTATCGAAAAGCGTTGAGCTTCTGATAGATCGCGACGGGCGGAGATATAGACAGGAGTTCCACAATGGGGGAGAACCGGTCGGCCCCCTCGACGACGTCGGTGAAACGCCAAACGCACATACAGGTACGAGTGTTACTTTCGCCCCTGACCCCACCGTCTTCGATTCAGTCGACTTTCGAGCTCAAACACTTTTGGAAAGATTCCAAATGATGGCGTTCTTAAACGCGGGGCTCCGTATCAAATTTCGCGACGATCGGGAGGTACCTCCCAGCGAATCAGAGTTTCAATACGACGGCGGTATCCGAGACTTTGTCCGTTACTTGAACGACGCCAAAGACCCTCTCTTCGAAGAAGTCGGCTATCTCGATGCTGCCGAAGACGGTGACGAAGTCGAAATAGCGTTCCAGTGGAATACCGGCTATCAACTTGATGGGATCCACTCGTTTGCTAATGGGATCAGCACTATTGAAGGTGGAATGCACGAAGAAGGCTTTAGAACAGCCTTGACGTCGACTGTGAATCGGTACGCCCGAGCCAAGAATCTCCTGAAAGAAAAGGAAGACAATTTACAGGGCGATGACATTCGGGAAGGCCTCACCGCGATCGTCAGTGTGCGGCTCCAAGAGCCTCAGTTTGAAGGTCAAACGAAAGCAAAACTTGGCAACACGTCGATGCGAAGTTTGGTCCAAAAAGCTACTAATGAAGCATTAAGTGATTGGCTGGAAGAACACCCAAAAGAAGCTAAGCGCACGATCGGCAAAGCTATCGATGCCCGGCGGGCACGCCTCGCCGCACAAAAAGCCAAAAACACGGTTAGAAAATCTGCGCTTGCCGGTGCCGGTTTGCCGGGGAAACTCACCGATTGCTCATCAGGTGACGCCTCTGAAACGGAGCTGTACATCGTCGAAGGTCAGTCAGCAGGCGGCTCCGCAAAAGACGCGAGAGACCCTAGAACTATGGCGATCCTTCCAATACGCGGGAAAATTCTCAACGTTGAACGTCTTGGTGGTCGGCTGGAAAAGATGTTCCAAAATACCGAAGTCCAGGCATTGATTTCGGCGATCGGTGCAGGCGTCGGCGAAGGAAACTTCGACGCTGAAAAAATTCGGTATCACAAGGTTGTTCTCCTTTGCGATGCTGATGTGGACGGCAGCCACATCCGGACCCTGCTGCTCACCTTCTTTTGGCGTCAAATGAAGGAACTTGTGTTGGGACGCCATGTCTACATCGCACAACCCCCCCTTTATTCGACGAAGACGGGGAATGAAACGGTGTATCTGAAGGACGACAGCGCGAAAGCCGAGTTTCTCTCCCAACGACCCAACCACAAGAACGACTTTCAACGGCTTAAAGGGTTAGGCGAAATGGATGCGGACGAGTTATGGGAAACAACTATGAATCCTGACACCAGAACTCTCCTTCAGGTGACCGTCGACGAAGCAACCATCGCTGACAACATTTTCAGTGTGTTAATGGGTGAACATGTGGAGAGTCGCAAGGGGTTCATCCAAAACAACGCTCATGACGTCCGCTTCCTAGACATTTAACAAACATGGCTGATCTTCCCCCCTCTGACGATGAAGTAGCTAACGGCGAATTGCACCTCTCGGTGAGACCGATCGAAATCCAAACTGAGATGGAACAGTCGTTCCTCGAATATGCGATGTCAGTCATTACAGCGCGAGCGCTGCCTGATGCCCGAGACGGTTTGAAACCGGTTCACCGCCGGATCCTGTGGTCGATGTTTTCAACCGGGATGCGCCCGGACCGGCCGCATAAAAAATGCGCAACCGTTGTCGGTGACGTGATCGGCAACTACCACCCCCACGGTGATTCAGCGATCTATGACGCAATGGTGAGAATGGGCCAATCGTTTAGCTTGGCGAACACGTTGATTGACCCCCACGGTAATTTTGGATCCCCAAATGACCCGCCGGCGGCATATCGGTACACCGAAGCCAGGCTGACTGACCTAGCCATGCGAGTGGTGGAAAGCATCGACGAAGACACGGTTGATCTCGTCCCAAACTTCGACGGTTCCGGCGAGGAACCAGTGGTCATGCCGGCTCGTTTCCCAAACTTATTGGTGAACGGTAGCCAAGGCATAGCGGTTGGTATGGCAACCAATATCCCCACGCACAATTTGACTGAAGTGATTGATGCGACACTCCACCTCATTGATAACCCCGAGTCAACGGTTACCGACCTAATGGAGTTTGTTCAGGGCCCGGACTTTCCGACCGGCGGACTGATCATGGGACGCGCGGGTTTAACAAGCGCGTTTAAAACCGGGCGGGGTTCGATTCGAATTCGAGCACGGGCCGAAATAGTTGAAGAGGGCCGCAACACTCAAATTGTCGTCACTGAAATTCCCTACCAAACGTCAGTTGAAAATATTGAACAAAAAATCGCTGAGGCCGTAGATCGAAAAATCATCGACGGTATCCGTGAACTACGAAACGAATCAGCAAAAGGCCAAACGCGGTTTGTGATCGAACTCAAACGAGACGCACCGGCCAATGTGGTGTTGAACAACTTGTTCAAACACACGCCTCTACAAAGCAGTTTCGCAGCAAACATGGTTGCGTTGGTCGACGGGGTGCCGAGGACCCTTAATCTTCTTAACGCGCTCGAAGCGTATGTCGGCCATCAAATCGACGTAGTCACGAGACGATCGGAATATCGGTTAGGGCAAGCCCAAGACCGAGCCCATATCGTTGAAGGTTTGTTGCAGGCGCTCGATCTCATTGACGAGATCATCACGCTGATACGGGGCAGCGAGGATAGGGCGTCGGCGCTCACCGGCCTACAACGTGAACCGCTGTCCTTTAGCGAACGCCAGGCGAATCACATTCTTGACATGCAGCTGGGACGCCTTACCAGGCTCGGGAGAACTCGACTCGAAGAGGAGCTCGTCGAGTTACGCAAACGGATAGAAGAACTGGAAGGCATCCTCAACAGCGAGACACAACTCCGCAACGTTATTAAGGAAGAACTCATCGAGGTTAGATCTGAACACGACACACCCCGGAGAAGCCAGATTGTCTTCGACGAAGGTGACATGGAAGTCGAAGATCTCATCGATAACGAACCCGTCGTGATAACGCTCAGCAAGGGCGGGTACGTCAAGTCCGTAGTCGCAGACGCATTCCGCACCCAGGGCCGCGGCGGGCGAGGAGTTCAAGGAGCCCGACTAAAAGAAGATGACATCTTGGTGCGCGTCCTCACCACCACTGCTCACTCGTACCTTCTTTTCTTCACCAACCGAGGGAAGGTCTACCGCCTAAAGGCCTACCAAGTTCCAATGATGGACCGAACCGCCCGCGGGACAGCTGTGGTCAACTTGTTGCAGCTAGACCCCGACGAAGTTGTTGAAGCAGTCATCGACACACAAGAATTCGTAGCCGACGAATACCTACTTTTCGTGACCCGAAAAGGCGTTGTCAAAAAAACAACATTCACCGAATATGACAAAACTCGAAGCAACGGCCTCATAGCTATCAACCTCCGTGAAGGTGATGAATTGGTTCGCGTCATCCAAGTTGGCGAAAACGACGACATCGTGCTGGTCAGCAAAAGGGGACAAGCAATCCGGTTCTCAGGCAGTCAGGTAAGGCCCATGGGACGAAGCGCGGGAGGTGTCCGCGGGATGCGCTTAAAAGAGAACGACGTTGTTGTCGCAGCTGTAGCGACCCCAGAAAATGATCGACGGCATCTTCTCACGGTCACCGAAGGAGGATATGGGAAGCGCACCCCCATAGGCGCCTACCCGCGCAAGGGACGCGGGACCATGGGAGTCAAAGGAATAAAGCTCACCGAAGCAAAGGGAACGTCTGTGGTGGGCGCCCGCATGGTCGACCTAGAAGACGAAATCATATTGGTCTCGTCCGGTGGGGTGCTCATACGCACAGCGGTGTCAGAGATAGCCGAACAGCGCCGGGACGCCACAGGGGTAAAGGTAATGAATATTGGTGACGAAGAAACTCTCGCGGCTTTGTCTCCCGTCACTATTGACGACGAAGTCGAAGAACCGGTGAACTCAGAAGCAGTTAGCTGAGTCGCGACCAGACCCCAGCGAGCCTCCCGTACACTTCGACGCGTGGGCGAGTCCGACACAGAGGATCAAGAAAACGCACCCGTCGACGGTGTGGATGACGAAACTTTCGCTCGCGCGGTCGGTCTCTCTAGCGGCAACAAGAGTAAGCGAGGATTAGGGAAACGAAGAAAATCCCGCGACGAAGACTCTGATGCACCCGAGCAGGCGAAGCTCCGCAACCGAGAGCGGACCGTGATTCGAAGACCCCCCGTACAACAGCGACAAAGCGATGCGGTACATGAAGACAAACCAGTGGATCAGTCCACGGGAGTTGTGCCGCTAGTTGACGTCCCCGATGTAGCTGCTGAACAAAATGACGACCCAAGTGATCAACCGTCAACATATCGTCCCATTCCTCCCAGCTCGCCTCCACCGTTGGAAACGGAACTCGTTTCCGAGGAAGGTGATCTTGGGTGGTTAAACCGTCGGCGGGCGCGGGTCCGCAGAACACGTCGAACGATCCGCCATGTTGACCCCTGGTCGGTGTTGAAAGTGTCGGTGTTACTGTACGCGTGCCTTTATGGAGCAACGGTATTGGCGGGGTATCTGCTGTGGGTGGCTGCAGTTCAATCCGGAGTAATTTCTAACATCGAATCGTTTATCGCTGAAGTTGGGTCCTATGAGACATGGGAGATCAACGGCGAAGAGATCTTTCGAAGGGCAACAATTATTGGGGCAGTCCTTTTTGTTGCCGGCGTCGCGTTGAATGTTCTTCTAACCATTGTTTTCAACTTGATTAGCGACCTTGTAGGCGGAGTTCGGGTCACTCTTTTGGAGGAAGATCAACCTCCAGGTCAAAGAAATTGACGTTGGCTAGTTCTCCTCTCCGCCGCTACCATCAGCATTTCGTTCGGGGCTATAGCTCAGTTGGTTAGAGCGCACCCCTGATAAGGGTGAGGTCGCTGGTTCGACTCCAGCTAGCCCCACGTTCCGAACTGTTTGTCTTATGACGCGTGTGTAAGGCGAATCTTTATGGCGGAGGTCGTTGTGGGAGTACTGCGCCGAGCGATATTAGCGATAGGTGTGGGGACGTTAGTTGCCGCGATTTTGCGTTTACGAGGATCGGGGGGAGTCCCGCCCCGACAAGGAAGCTGGCGTCAACTCAGCGGACCGGATTTTCGCTGACGTGACAACGGTTGCTGTAATAGGTGCCGGCGTCGTCGGCCAGCGCGTTGCTCGTCAATTGGCGGCGTCAGGATTAGTGAAACGACTTATTCTTGGGTCACGACGCCCCCAACGGTTGCATGGGTTCGCCCGGCAGCTAATCGATATCGATATCGAAGTTATTTCGCCGGGCCCTCTCCCTCCAGCTGATGTCACCGTATTGGCCCAACCGACCGGAGGTCACGCGGAGCTAGCAGAAGAAGCACTTGGCAACGGCTCTCACATTGTTTCGGTATCTGACTCGGTGAAAGATGCCCAAGGGCTCCTAGATCTTGATACTGCCGCCGTGAAAGCAGATCGGTCGGTCATCATCGGTGCAGCGTTTTCTCCCGGTATGAGTTGTCTGCTTGCCCGCCACGCGGGCTCAAGATTTGACCGCGTTGAAGAAGTGCATGTTGCGCGGATGGGGACTGGCGGGCCCGCGTGTCAACGTCAACTACATCGCGCGAGAACCAAGGAATCGATTGACTGGCGAGATGGTGGTTGGAGGAAACGTCCAGGGGGGACTGGCCGCGAACTGGTTTGGTTCCCCGACCCGTTAGGGGCAAGAGACTGTTACAGCGCTGCGTTGCCCGACGCCCTGTTGTTGTCTTCTAACTTCCCGGATGCGAATCGGATCACTTCGAAAGTTGCCGGGACACGGCGGGATCGTTTGACAGCGTGGTTACCTATGCTTCGAGCGCCCCACAGTGACGGCGGCCCGGGTGCTCTCCGAATAGAAATCCGAGGAGTGAGAGATGGCATCCAGACAACGGACGTGATTGGGGCCATCGACTATCCATCCGCTGCTGCTGCGGCCGTTGCCGCGATCGGAGCGGAGTGGTCAATTCTGGGGACGTTACCGGCAGGTTCGTGGAGTTTGGGAATGCTGGACGACCCGGTCCCGTGGTTACAAGAACTGGAGGAACGGGGAGTTACAGCAGCGGTGTATGAAGGAATTTCGACGAATTAATACCTGGGTCTCGAGAAATAATGGGTGAGGATCTGTGCGCAGTTGGGAACAAGATGAACTTCACGCTCTTTGATCAACGGCTTCACTGGAGAACGTGATGCTCGCTGTAATCCCTAGTCCGTCGGCTAACTCGATACAGATCTGGATCTTTGAGTTGCGCGTCTATGGCCTCATGATCGCTGTAGGAGCAATGTTGGCCGTATGGATCACCGGTCGGCGTTATGTCGCTGCAGGCGGCGACTTAGTCATCGTTCATCGCATGGCGACCTGGTCAATACCGGCAGGCATTATCGGAGCGCGTTTGTATCACGTTGCTACTGACTTCAATCGGTTCGAAAACAACTGGTCCGAAATTCCAAAAATTTGGAAAGGTGGGCTTGGGATATGGGGTGGCGTTGCTGCAGGCGCACTTGTCGCATGGTGGATCGTTCGCCGCGATGGCGGGGACGTTGCCGCGATATTTGACGCAACCGCCGTTGGTATTCCAGTAGCCCAAGCAGTAGGTCGTGTAGGTAACTGGTTCAATCAGGAACTGTTTGGGCGACCTACAACCGTGACCTGGGGACTTGCCATCGACCCAGAACATCGGCCGCAGATGTACCGCGACTCCACCACGTTTCACCCCACATTTCTGTACGAAGCGCTATGGAACATCGGGTTAGCGGCATTCATTGCGTTTCTCGTACCGAAACTGCTACCAAATCTTAAGAAGGGTTACACCTGGGCCGTGTATGTTGCCGGTTACGCCAGTGGACGCGTATGGATTGAATTACTTAGATCCGATACGGCAACCGAGGTGCTCGGAGTCCGGATTAACGTTTGGACGTCACTCATTGTTGGAGGCGCCGCCGCCGCCTTCATTTGGTTTGGTCTTCGAAATGAACCGTCTGATGGTCGTCGAAATTCGACGCAAAGTGTTCCACACTGAATTGGGAGGCCCCGAAGGGGACCAATCGAATTGATCAGTAGGGATGCCCCCAAACATGCGAATACTCGTGACCGGTCATGGAGTTGATGCCACAGATTCCCCGCTACGGTTCCAGGCAGCGGACCCGTTAAGGTTTTTGGGTCATGAAGTTGTCGCTGTAGCTCCCACGGAATCAGCGGTTCGTTGGGGTCTTGATCGACATACGCCCGAAATGCTTATCGTGATTCCGTCGGCTGGAGTTCTTGACCGTTCAACAGTCCGAACGTTGACAGCTGAATCTGGGACAGTGGCACTTTGCTTGCACACTGGGCCCTCCCTCATAGGCGCTCCTACAGATCTCAGCGGAATAGGTGAAGATCTACGCGAGTACGATCTCGTCGCTGTTCCCGACCAACACACCTTCGACGAATACGCGGCCTTAGGCACATTTCGGCTTTGCCTGATGGAACCAGCAGTGCACCCGCCGCCGGTGTTGGAGGCGGTGCCCTCAGATCGCAGGGGGTTCATGATCGTCGGAGACGCCGATCCAGAGAACATCGACGTCGTAACAGAGTTAGATCACCTCAATGACATAGTTGTTATGGGAAGAGGTTGGACTGATCTTCCTCTAAACGTGTCTGTCGTCGAACCGTTACCGCTCCCAGATAGAGGCACCTTCTACGCGGGAGCTTCCTTTGTAGTGGAACTGCCGCCGCCATTGGCGCACCAATCTGCTGTCGCCCGGTCGGCTTTCGAACTTGGGCTCTCGCCAGTTGTTTATGAGGCCGCGATCGTGGGGACACCCGCCGTTGTCCAAGATCGACCTGCGGTGGCCCAAGCACTCTGTCCGGGCCGTGAAGTCATCACCTATGAATCTCTCAACGATCTCCCTCAGTTACTGCCAATGCTGTTGGCAGACGATCCGGAAATGGCGACCATCGGAGAAGCGGCCTGGTCTCGTGTCACTGCTGAACACACCTGGTCTCGACGGTGGCGCTCACTGCTTGAACCATGGGTCACCGAACCTGAAATTGGGAGCGACGAAGAAGTTCGTTACCTCGTGCAATCCGATGTGCTTACCCGCACCGCTTGACTCTCTGCGCGAGTTGAAGATTTCTCTAGTACAGCGACGTTGATGGAGCGGTGAGCTAGTTAGCGCTCTGTAGTTGGGTGACCCAAGCCTGTAAGTCGCCAACAAGTAGCTGCGGGACTTCCATGGCCGCGAAATGACCGCCGTGTCCAAACTCCGTCCATCGCTGAACGTTGTACACCTGTTCGCACCACGGTCGAGGAGGTAAGAAAATTTCGCCAGGGAAACGGGCAATGGCCACGGGAACCTCGACCATGTCAAAACTCATTGGTGATTGACGCATCTCGTAATAGATACGGGCAGAACTCGCGGCAGTTGCGGTAAACCAATAAATCGAAATGTTCGTTAACAATTGTTCCCACGTGTAGCTCTGTAATAGATCCCCGTCACAATCTGACCAAGTGCGGAATTTTTCTACAATCCATGCAGCTAAACCGATAGGTGAATCATCAAGGGCGTAACCAATCGTTTGAGGCATGGTGCCCTGGATTTCTGCGTACCCACCGTCAACATTTTTCCGGAACTCGAGCTTTTCGAAAGCAAGTAAATCAACTGAGTTCGGGTTCTCGCGGGCCTCTTGGGTGGGGCCGGCGATTGGCATTGTGATGTGGATACCCAGTAAATGATCGGCGTCGAGGCGACCAAGCTCAGTCGTTATCACCGAACCCCAATCACCACCTTGAGCGATGTAGGAGCCGTACCCGAGGTCTGCCATGAGTTGTTTGGCCATCGCAGCCATTTTCGCTGGCGAGTTGCCCATCTTCTCAGTTGGGCCGGAAAATCCGAAACCCGGTAACGAAGGAAGAACAACGTGAAATGCGGTGTCTTCACGACCGCCGTACGCGACCGGGTTGGTGAGGGGACCGATTACCTCAAGAAACTCTGCGATGGAACCTGGCCAGCCATGGGTCATTAGCAGAGGGGTGGCGTGGTCGTGAGGTGATCTGATGTGTGCGTAATGAAGTTGTTCACCCTGAATGTTGCAAACAAATTGGGGCCACGCGTTGAGTCGAAGTTCCGCTGCGCGCCAATCAAATGTGCTTTCCCAATAACGACACAAATTGATTAGGGTCTCACGGTCGGTGCCTAACGTCCAAGGTTCGTCCGCGATTTGTTGAGAGAACCTGGCCTGGCTCAACCGGGTTTTGAGGTCGCTGATTGCTTGGTCCTCGATGGCGACGGTGAATGGTTGATGTGTGGTCAGATTTTCCATGTGGGTTCCATCAGTTCGACGAATCTTTCAGGGGAAATATTGCCGCCGGAGATGATGACGCCAACACGACTTCCTGTGATCTTTACGTTGTTGGCCAAGATTGCGGCTAGGGCGCACGCTCCGCTGGGTTCGACAACCTGTTTTTGGAACCGAAAAAGGTAATCCATTGCGTCGAGTATCTGGCTGTCGTTGACCGTCACGATTTCATCAACGTGTTGTTGCATCACAGCAAACGTGTGTACTCCGGGTGCGGTGGTTTGTTGACCATCGGCGATGGTGTCGGGCACTTCGATTTCAACTATTTGGTCTTGTTGAAGCGATAGTTGGACGTCGTTTCCTGCTTCGGGTTCCACACCAACAACGCGACATTTTGGGTTCACCCGATGGGCGGCCAATGCGCTGCCCGATATCAGTCCGCCCCCGCCGACAGAAACTATTAACTGATCAAGCGACCCGGAATCTTCAAAAAGTTCACGGACGCAAGTTGACTGGCCTGCGATTACTTCGGGGTGATCAAATGGTGGGATCAACGTGAAGTCGTGATCGGAAAGAATGTTTTGCGTGACGTCTTCCCTTCGTTCTGTGTAGCGGTCGTATACAACGATGGTTGCCCCATAACTTTCGGTGGCGTGACGTTTTGAGACTGGAGCGTCATTAGGCATGACGACTGTCGCTGGAACCTCAAATATTTGGGCGGCCCTGGCAACAGCTTGGGCGTGGTTGCCTGAGGAATAGGTAATGATCCCACGTTGGCGAACATCAAGATTGAGGGCTGCGATCGCGTTGAACGCTCCCCGAAACTTGAATGCCCCCGTGCGTTGTAAATGTTCGGCCTTTAAATGAACTTCAGCACCTACAGCTTCGTCTAACAGACGTGAGCGAAGAACCGGTGTCCTTCGCACCACACCAGCGAGTCGAGCGTTTGCTGCGTCAAGGTCGATTTTGGTGAGCACTGACACCTCACGTTTGGTGGGTCACGCGAAACAATCGAACAGTTCTTGGATTGCGTGCATTTGGCCTCCGCTCGTGCTTGACGGCACCAATATTGGGGTCTTGCACCCTTGGTCGAACCATTCTTCGACACCTTCCCTTACCTGATCCGCTGACCCATAAAGTGTTGCGTTTGACAACCACTCGTCGGTCATACAAGTGAGAACGCGATCTCTGTCACCGTCAGCGATAGCGGCTTCTATGCCTTCCATTTCTTCGACATACCCCGCTTGCTTCCAGTAGTTCCGGTAGTTGGGAAGGGCTACGTACCCCTGCAAGGTTTTCCGGTTACGTGCCGCTCCTGCATCGCGATCGGCGTCAATGACGGTGGGGATCATGTTCCCAATAAGAAAATCGCTGTCTTGAACTTCTTGAGGTATATCGGCGACTGAATTATTGAAGTCGTTGCGGCTGGCGTTAGCCCACACTGCTCCCGCCCCTATCTCTACAGAAAGTTCGACCATCTTTCGACGGAGAGTGGCGAGAACTATTGGTGGCAGTTCTCCATGATGTTCGGCTGCCTGCTGCATCGCAGATACGTAGTCCCGTATATCTGCCAGAGGCTTACCAGGTGTGATACCTAAACGTTGGTGAACTGGTCCGTGCGTGACCCCAATCCCTAATCGGAAGCGCCCGTCGCTGATTTCGTGGATGAACGCGGCTGTCGCAGCAAGATCTTCTGGGTTTCGAAAATAGATCGGTTGAACCGAAGTCCCGAACACGATTTCGTTGGTTACGGACGCGATGCCTTGGCATAAAGCGACACAGTCACCCATTGATGGGCAATAAATACCGGTAAATCCGCGGCGCTCGATTTCAGCGGCCATCTCGAGGGTTTGTTGGCGTCGACCTCGTACGGCGGCCAACGAAATCGCGGGCATGTTCATTTGTGTCCCCTCCTAGTAGAGATGCACTGGTTGGGACGAGCTCCCATCCCAAGATCATGCCCTTAAATCTGATGCTTTGCTCAAGTCGTGGTCGCGGCTTTGCTTCGGTACCCTCGGTTGACCTCGGGGCTGTAGCTCAGTTGGCTAGAGCACCTGCTTTGCAAGCAGGGGGTCGTCGGTTCGAGTCCGATCAGCTCCACAAACAAAACCCCACAAACTCCGCCTTTGCGCGGTCAAGTTTTAGGCGGCTGCGGTTGGTGAACTACTCAGGGGCCCCACAGGGGCCCCAGAACTCACGAAGCGGTGAGAAACAGTGAGAACAGATAGTTAGTCAAAACCCCCTCTGACCTGGTGCTTTGCAGTAAAAGCCCTGGTCAGGAGGCTTTCAGTATCTGCTTTGCAAGCAGGGGGTCGTCGGTTCGGGCCGATCGCGGCGTGCCTTTCAGTTCTCGCTCAACTGCCATTCACCGACGCATTCTCTGGTTCAACCCGTACCCTGTCAGGTTGATGAAGTCGAAAGTGGCTTCAATTTAAAATATGAGGAGGGCCACGTGGCCCAAGGTACTGTTAAATTTTTCAACTCACAGAAAGGGTTCGGCTTCATCACTCCTAGCGATGGCGGCGATGACCTTTTCGTGCATTACTCAAATATTGAGGGTGACGGCTACAAGTCTCTTGAAGAAGACCAAGCCGTTTCTTACGATGTTGGTCAAGGACGCAAGGGTGATGAAGCTCAGAACGTACGAGGCCTTTGATCTGAACAAAAACTAACTACGGATACGATCGGTAGCGCTGCATTTGCTGTGGCCTACCGGTCGTTTCGTTTGTTTTGTCGTCCCACAAACATCTCAACACCAACAAAGAACTGAGTCTGGCCGATCCTTCGGGGGCGGTCTTTCGTCGTTTTCAGATATTACGGTTGGGGTTATGACTGAGAATCTGTAAAAACTCATCGGGATTGCGGTCATGGCAAGTTGATTGTTGTAGGAAAGGAGTCAGGACCTATCTTGAGCCTCTTTGACTGCCAGGGCCTTTTGTTTAGATACAGCTGAACGGCGTTTCCATGACTTTGTTTTCCAGTGGGCAAGACGGCTTCGGTTTCGGCCATATCTGCGAGCCTTCGATGGCGTATGACGTTTCGGTGGCCGTCTTTTAGGCCGCTGTGCTGTTAGCTCGTCAAGTTCTGTGAATGTGCTATCTGCGGCCCTTCGAGTTAATTCTCGTAACTGCTGCGAGTCAGTGTGTCGAGCTATTCGGCCTGTCACAACGAAGTGCTCATGGCTTCGAATCTCGTCTACCGATGATTGCCTTGAAGTGGACATATAACCCCCTTAAGTACAACTTTGATGCCTTGCAGCACACATCTATATCGCCGCGGCGATGGCTCTCCTTGATTGAGAAATCTTCAGTTCTTGCAGTTGCATGTCTCTCCCGTCGCACTGCAGAGTGATGGCGCCCGGT
>DASCSY010000016.1:0-23207 GCA_034399415.1 Acidimicrobiales bacterium | reverse complement strand
GCGAAGATCTCGCCCGCATCTACTGGCGCGACCACGGTCTGTCATCGGTCGCGTTGCGCCCACACACTGTCCACGGCCCCGGCAGAGATCAAGGGATGACCTCCCAACCAACCGTCGCAGTAGAACACGCAGCCCGCGGTCAGAGCTACACCGTTGACTACGGCGGCACACTCGGGTTTCAATACGCACCAGACGTCGCGAGAGCGTTCATTGAAGCCAGCCGCCGACCCGCTGAAGCCGCACCGGCATTCAACCTTCCCGCTGACACCATCCCAGTACGAAGTTTCCTCGATGCCGCCACCAACATCACCGGGATCGAACTGTTCTGCGGTGACACCGGCCTGGATCTTGTAGATGAAGGCGCAGCTGACAGTTGGACAGAATGGGTAACGGAGTGGTCAACCACGCCCCTCACTGACGCCATCCGCGAATCAGCCGATATTTTCTCAAACCACAACTGAGCTACATCTCACCCATCTTGAAGTGGTCAGTTGTCACATCGATCGGATCGTTACTTGCGACAACATCGATAACCCCAGGACCCGCACCCAACAAATGCAACACATGATTGACCGTCGCGTCTCCATCAATGGGGGTGACCGTCCCTTGATGATCAATAGCAGCAGTATGGGCGTAACGTTCCCGCACCCAGGAGAACAGGTCCTGAGGCAACGTGCGCCCGTAACGCCAGAGACAAAACACGTTCACTTCAAACAACAGCAACGGCTGGTCCCGCAACAGAGTGCCCTCGGCACCGCGAAGAACCCCTAACTCGCCACCCTCAACATCGATCTTTATGAAGTCGACATGGTCGAGATGCAGCTCTGCGACTATGTCGTCAACCGTCACTACCGGAACTGAGACCACCCCTAGTTCCTCACTCAAAAACCCCCATCCACTCCCGTTTCCGTCTTCATGAAACCGGAGCATTCCCGGCTCAGCCCCCACCGCGTTTTCTACAACGGTGATCGGGGCGCCGGTCGCCCGACGAACCGTTTCTCGTAACGACCGATGGACCGATGGAGCAGCCTCGAAAGCGACTACCTGTCCGGCAGGGAATCTTTGGGCGAGTGCGGCGGTGACCCCACCGATGGACGCTCCAATGTCGAGGATGACTGGGTCATCTCGAAGCACAAGGTCAGCTATCCGAACCGAGGGTTCGAACAGGTCACCTTGGGTGAGGCATTGCTGAAAGTAGAGGTCGTCGGAAGCGCCCGCGACCTCCACTTCGATGCCTGACACCCGAATCGTGCCGATATGTAGATCATTTTCCACTGCGGTGAGGGTAGCTAACAGCAGTAGCGTGTCGGTTTCGGTGTACCAACGGGAGGTCGCTATGCCGATCGCCCTTGGGCTACTTGGGTCGTTAGTGATTGGGGCCTCTGACTTTTTTGCCCGATACGTCGCTCGCCGAAACCACGCTGCGACCACCGCTGCCACCGGTCTGGTATTCGCGTCTATTGCCGCGATCATTGTTGCCAGCTTTGGGCCGGGGCGACTGCTCGGATCTGATTATTTGCTGGGTTGCATTTCAGGTGTTGCGAGCGCCTGCGCCCTAGGACTTCTCTATCAAGGTCTTGCTGTGTCTTCGGTCGCTGTCGTGTCACCGATCGTGGCGGTCATGCTCGGCGCTGTCCCTATGTTCTGGGAACTCATCACCGGAACAGCGCCCAGTGCCGGAGTGCTCGTCGGGGTAGTGGTAGCCCTTATCGGTTTAGCGATCACCACCTTCGACCCGGCCCTGGGGGACCGAGTCAAAACCGGCGTCATTTTGGGTTTCTCGTCCGGGCTTTCGTTCGGCATCGGGATGCTGTTCATGGCACAGACCAGCACGGCAGGAGGACTTTGGCCTGTCGTTGCTCAACGCAGCACTGCCTGCATCATCTTGGTGCTGTACTGCACCATTCGAGGACTCCCACGATTCGTACGCGGTTACGCGTTACGTTTCTCGGCGGCCGCAGGAGTACTTGGATCAATAGGCGTGCTGTGTTACACCGCCGGTTTCCAACGCGGTTCAGTGACCACTGTCGCGATCGCCGCTTCCTTGTTCCCTATACCAACGGCGTTGCTGGCGGCAACGTTTGACAACGATTCACTGCGCTGGTGGCAAATACTGGGCATCGGAATTGTTGTGGCAGGTATTGGTCTAATTGTTAGAGGCTGACCAGCTTTAGGAAACAACCGTGTTTCTTGAGAGATACGGCATGACTTCACTCCCGAACAGTTCCATCGAACGCATCACCTTGTCATGAGGCATATCTCCGACCTGGAACTGAGCCATTAAGGTCCCCGCGCCGCAAGCAGCAAGGTTCTTTTCGAGTCGTTCCCCTATTTGTTCAGGGGAACCAATCAGGGGCTCTCCAGCGGTGAGGGTCGGACCCCCGCTGGCGGCTAATTCCCTGGCGATTTCAATCCGGGTTTTGTATGACTCAGGGGCGGTGTATCCCGGGGGAAAGAACGTCGGCAGGGGCAGTGTAAAAGCTCGCTCTTTGAAGTATCTGATGTGGGGCTCAATTTCCGCGGCGGCGGCTTCCTCACCGTCGGGGTGCACATACACAATTGACGTGAACCCAAACTGTTCCGGCCCGGCCTCGTAACCAAAATCTTCGCTCGCGTACTGGCGGTACCTGTCATAGAACTGTTTGAGACGTTCCATCGGCACAAACGTGCACACCAGCGGGTATCGATGTTGCGCTCCCCATTTCAACGTCTCGGCCGATCCCTGCGAGGGAACAAGGATAGGCGGGTGTGGTTGCTGAAGAGGCCGGGGCCACACGTTGACGTAACGGAACTGATAGTTCTCACCGTCCCAAGAGAACGGTCCGGGTTCAGTCCAGGCCTTCACGATGAGATCATGAGCCTCAAAAAATCTGCTCCGGCTGCGCGTGGGATCCAAACCCATGGAGTGGTACTCCGCACCGATTCCTCTAACGAAGCCCGACAGCACTCTGCCGCCCGACATCACATCAAGCATCGCCACCTCCTCAGCCACTCTCAGAGGGTTGTCTCGGAGCGCGATTCCGTTACCCAATATCGCAATTTTCGCGTTTTGAGTTCGGTCAATGAGCGCTGCCGCCATGATGTTTGGCGACGGCATGAGACCGTAAGCATTTTGGTGGTGTTCATTCACCACCACAGCGTCGAACCCGATGGTGTCCGCAAACGCGAGCTGATCCAAATACTCTCCATAGAGCTGTTGACCTAACACCGGGTCATATTCACTGTTGGGATACACCACCCAAGCCGACGAATATTTCTCGCGAACTTTGGGGTCAATGTTCGGATAGGGCATTAAATGGAACGCGTATAACTCCATCTCAGTTCTCCAGAGTCAAATAAAAAGAATTCACCAATGCGGCAGCCGCTGCGGGTTGATCAAGGGGAACGAGATGGCCGGCATCATCCACAGTTGTCAACGAGGCACCAAATAATTCCGCGTACTGTTCGACGTAACTCAATGGGGTCAGCCGGTCCTGGCCACCTGCCGCGACCATCATCGGACAATCCACATGGTGGGCTCGCATTGGGAGTCGAGGATCGTACCCTCGTTTCCACATCAACCGCGCTTGCGTTGCTAGATCAGTCCACACAGCGGTGGCAAGCTCAGCATTGCCAGTCATTGGGTCCACCAGGCTGCCGTCAAGGCTGTCAGCCAAATATGAAAACACCTCAGGCAACTGCTTGATGAACAGGTCAGGGAGAGGTTCAGTAGGCCGTAACCCAATCGGCCCAAACACCACCAACCCCTTCAGCAAGGACGAAAAATGGATCGCCAGGTCAGTTGCAATCCAAGCTCCGATGCTGGTTCCGACAACTAACGGACGGTTGAGGCCCAAACTGCTCATCAAATCCTTGTAGTGAAATGCCAGATCACTCACATCAACCAGCCAATTCGGTGTCTCTTCACCACCGAAACCAGGATGGATTGGAGCGAAAACCTCGAAGTCGGTAGCGAGTTGTTCATGAAACTCTGACCACGCGGAAGTGTTCGCTTCGGAATGAAGAAGAAGAAGCGGTGGACCTTCCCCCCCATGCTGCACTCGCACACACTGGGAAGGTAAATCAATGTTGAGTATCTCGAACATGTCAGCCCACACTCACCACGCCGCCCCTGCAGCGCCCTCTCTCGCGCCCACCATAGTGTTGTGGTGCCGGTCGTGGCCTTGTGCGTTCACCGTCCGAGATCAATAATCTGAAGGCGTTCAGTGGATACGGTCAGTAGGGATACCCGGGTTTTATGAGCGACGGCTGGAACTTTTGGATTGACCGGGGCGGTACCTTCACCGACGTCGTCGGACGGCTACCCGATGGCACGGTAGCAACCCACAAGCTTCTGTCTGACAACCCGCGCCGCTATTCCGACGCTGCTGTTCAAGGCATTAGAGATCTTCTCGGACTCTCCCCCGAGGAACTCCTGCCGTTGCACAAAATTGAGTCGGTGAAGATGGGTACCACCGTCGCCACTAACGGCCTCCTAGAACGTCAAGGCGAACCGACGCTGCTGGTCACCACGAAAGGATTCGCTGATGTTCTTCGAATCGGGTACCAAACGCGACCCGACCTTTTCGCCCTCGACATTGTGGTCCCGCAGATGCTGTACGTCGACGTGCTTGAAGTCAACGAACGAGTAAACGCAGAGGGCGAGGTTCTGATCCCACTAGATGAAGAAACGACGCGTAGAGGTCTCCAACAAGCCCGCGATCAGGGGATCACCTCCGTAGCTGTCGTTCTTCTCCACGGCTACCGCCACACAACCCATGAAAGAACCGTCGCGGCCATCGCCCGGGAACTGGGATTCGCTCAGGTGTCAGTCAGCCACGAAGTCAGCGCGTTAATGAAAATTGTCCCTCGGGGTGACACCACCGTTGTCGACGCCTACCTGTCACCCATCTTGAGGCGATACGTCGCTCAGGTGGACCAACACTTACGCAAAGACGACCTAGGCCCCCGTCTGATGTTCATGCAATCGAACGGCGGACTTACCGACGCGTACACATTTCACGGCAAGGACGCTCTCTTGTCGGGTCCAGCTGGTGGCGTTGTCGGAATGGCCCGAACAGCTCAACAAGCCGGCTTCGACAAACTCATCGGGTTCGATATGGGAGGCACCTCCACCGACGTCAGCCACTACGCCGGAGAATTCGAACGCGCCTACGAAACCGAAGTCGCTGGAGTGCGCGTTCGGTCACCCATGATGGACATCCACACCGTCGCGGCGGGAGGCGGATCAATTCTCCACTTCGACGGCAGTCGCCTGCGCGTCGGCCCAGATTCCGCAGGAGCGGATCCCGGCCCAACCTGCTACGGCAATGGAGGACCCCTCGCCATCACGGACTGCAACGTCGTGCTCGGCAAACTACGACCCGAGTTTTTTCCAGCAGTGTTCGGACCACAAGGAGACGAACCCCTCGATGCGCAGATCACTCTTACGGCAGTCAGGTCACTCGCGGACGAAATCACCAAGGCCACCGGCACACATCACACCGAAACCACTGTGGCGCAGGGCTTTTTGGATATCGCTGCGGACAACATGGCCAACGCCATCAAGAAAATCAGCATTGAACGCGGCCACGACGTAACCGACTACACACTGGTGTGCTTCGGTGGAGCAGGAGGACAGCACGCCTGCCTCGTTGCCGACCGCCTAGGTATCGAAAAAATATATGTCCACCCTCAAGCCGGTGTTCTCTCAGCATTAGGTATCGGCCTGGCAGACATTCGCCATGTGCGCGATGAAGCCGTCGAGGAAACCCTAAACAGCCAAACACTGCATCGACTTGAACCTCGATGGAAAGATCTCGAACGTGCGGGGGTCAACCACCTCACCACCGAAGGTGTGACGCCTACAGCCCAAAGGTTCATGCGTCGTCTAGCACTCCGCTACCAAGGGTCAGACACTGCCCTGCTGGTGTCATCAGGAACCATCAACGAAGTAACAACGGTATTTGAAGCACATCACCAAACACGTTTTGGATTCGTCTCCCCAGACACGCCAGTCATCGTCGAATCAATGCAACTTGAATCCGTCGGCTTGGCAGATCAAGTATCGGTAGCCGAACCAATCTCAGAACCGAAAGACCCGCTCTTAGGGATGTTCCCCACGATCATGGCCGGGGTTCAAGCCGACACACCCTTCATCGAAAGAAAACACCTCACACCTGGTACGCCCATCGCGGGGCCGGCAGTTCTGGTGGAACCGAACGCAACCACCGTCATCGAACCCGATTGGCAAGGCCACATCACCGAAAATGGGGACCTCATCATCGAACGGGTCACAGCGCAAACGTCGCGTCGAGCAATCGGAACCGACGTCAACCCGGTCCAACTAGAGATCTTCAACAACCTTTTCATGAACATTGCCGAACAAATGGGCGTCGTCCTTGAAAACACTGCAGTGTCGGTCAATATCAAAGAACGCCTCGATTTCAGTTGCGCGGTCTTTGACCCTTCCGGAGAACTCATCGCCAACGCCCCCCACCTTCCAATCCACCTCGGATCGATGAGCGAAGCCATCAAATCAGTCATCTTTCACAACCCCGGTATGGAACCCGGCGACGCATATGTGCTTAACGCTCCCTACAACGGAGGCACCCACCTGCCAGACATCACTGTGGTGAAACCCGTCTTCGATGACGCCACGGGGAACAGAATCTTTTATGTAGCCGCACGCGGTCACCACTCCGACATCGGTGGAGTAGTACCCGGTTCAGCGCCAGCCGACTCAACCACTATCGAAGAAGAGGGCCTTGTTCTCGACAACGTGCTACTTGTCAAAGGCGGCCGATTCTTAGAACAAGAAATCAACGATCTACTGACCTCGGGGCAGTGGCCGGCACGGAACCCTCAACAAAATGTCGCTGACCTCAAGGCCCAGGTCGCGGCCTGTGAACGAGGCGCAACCGAACTCCACCGGGTGATCAATCACTACGGGCTCGATGTGGTGCATGCCTACATGGGTCACGTGATGGAAAACGCGGAAGAATCAGTTCGGCGAGTAATCGCCGCGCTCACCGATTGTGACTTCGTTGGAAAGATGGATGATGGAAGTCAGATCGCAGTAAACATTCGAGTCAACATTGAAGAACGTTCCGCTGTCATTGATTTTGCTGGGACCAGTGGGCAACATCCAGGAAACTTCAACGCACCCAAGGCCGTATGCCGGTCAGCCGTGTTGTACGTGTTTCGGTGCATGGTTGCCGACGCCATCCCTCTCAACGCCGGATGCCTAGTTCCACTTGACATACGAATCCCCGACCCTTCGATGATTAGCCCCCACCCACCAGCCGCTGTTATCGCAGGCAACGTGGAAACCAGCCAACTCCTCGTCGACACACTTTTTGGTGCCTTAGGGGTGATCGCGGGATCCCAAGGAACAATGAACAACTTCATTTGGGGCAACGATCAACACCAGTACTACGAAACCATTTGCGGTGGAGCTGGAGCGACACCAAACGCTGATGGCGCAAGCGCTGTCCACACCCACATGACCAACACCCGATTAACCGACCCCGAAATCCTTGAGTGGCGCCATCCTGTGAGAGTCGAACACTTCCTGGTGCGCGACAATTCCGGCGGTCAAGGCACTCATAGGGGAGGAGACGGAGTAGTTCGACGCCTCCGATTCTTAGAACCAATGACCGTCAACGTCTTGTCGTCACGGCGGAAAGTCGCCCCGTTTGGAGTCGAAGGTGGAGACAACGGGCTTGTTGGTATCAATCGATGGTTGAAAGCAGATGGCAGCAGTGTCGAACTGCCAGGCAGCACCCGAGTAGAGGTCAACACCAACGACTGTTTCGAAATCGAAACCCCCGGAGGCGGAGGATTCGGCCCCAAAAGCTGAGGATTCGTTCCGTCTGTTCTCCAGTGATCGCTCAATGGAAGCTTTCGAGGGAGATCTGTTGGCTGTCCCAACGCCGACAGTCGCAGTTACTTGACCTGCAAGACGCCGATGGCTTCGCGGGTTGTGAGCACATCGCCGAACACTGACAGGAAGGTGCTGAGCGCTCCCACGTGAGCCTCATCGCTCCGAGCGGCGTTCGCGTCTTCAACCATTACGGCTCGATAGTCGAGCATCATCGCATCTCGAGCGGTGGAGTCACAGCACACGTTTGTCATGGTGCCCGTGACGAAAACGGTGTCGATGCCGCATGCCTTGAGGGTGTCATCCAGGTTCGACGCTCCGGGCGAAAAGGCACTGAACCGATCCTTATCTATGACCAGTTCGTCGCTGCCTATGTCAAGTTCAGCGAAAAACTCGTGACCCCAAGTTCCGGCCATCAATCCAGCGCGGGCATCCCGAGCTTTCTCAGGGGCGATGAAGTTCTCAAAAAACATGGGCCAAGCGCCGCGCCCTTCCATCGACATAGTTGAGCGAATCCACACAATCGTGCCGCCCGAGGCTCGAAATGTTTCGACTAGGGCATTGATGTTGGCCACGATCCCACGTGCGACCGGCACCTCACTCAAACCACCTTCTGCGACAAAATGGTTTTGCATATCGACAATGATCAGAGCACTGCTTACGGGGTCGTAACCTTCGAAAGCGTGGGACCGACCTCTCCTTTCGATCACTGCGGAACGAACCTCATCGGGGACTGATGCCTCATGCATAATCAAGAGCTTCGCGTAAGAGTTGGTTACCAAGAGGACTTCTCACCCTTTGCGATGGCAAGCCCCGCTGGCCCGCAAGGATTGGCAGTCGCCATCTTGACAACCGGTTTTGAAAAACTCGGTACAGAGGCAGACTGGGTGCCGCTTTCTCTAACTGAACAAATTTCGGCGCTGTGCAACGGCGAAGTGGATATGTTGGCCTGCCTCGGCGTCACCACCGAACGCCAAAGCCAAGTCGTTTTTGGAGACCCGATCATCCGAACCGGTGGAGCGCTGTTCACCATCGAGAGACAACCGACTGAGCCAGCACGGATCGTCACACCGTCAGCTGGACCATTGGTTGCCGCCACTCAAGCTGCGTACCCGACATGTTCAGTCGTTGAAGTCGACGACTACCCGCAGGCTCTAAGCCATGTCGTTGACGGTCACGCCGATGCCGCCGCACTGAACTTCCACGTTGGCAGCCAAGTCGCCGAACGAGAGTTCCCGGGAAAATTCGTTCCACCCGGGAGCACCTTCGAAGAGATTTATCTTGCTCCGGCGTGGGCACCAACGCACGACACTGTTTTCCGCAATGCGATCACCAGCGTTCTCGCGGCTATAAATCCATTAGAGAACCCGTGATGGTGTTCGAGATCAGTGATGTTGGAGGCTGACCTTGGGATGCGTAGCCACCCAGACCAACGCAACCAGAATCACCACCCCTCCAATCACCGTATTTCCTGCGGGGGTTTCATCGACGATCAACCACACCCAGATGGGTGCCAAAACGATCTCGCTAAGGAGAAGCAAAGTTGTGCGAGCTGCTGGCACATAGCGCCCAGCGGCGTTGAAGATCGGCAAACCGACACCCAGCAAGACTCCACCACTGGTCAACCCGAGAACAGCGTCACGAAGCGGTAAATCGAATCCACCCGAAGCGAACGCAGCAACGGATCCGATCAACATTCCGATCAATCCGGTGAAAACCACCTGGGCCCGCAGATCTCGCCCGTGAGAATCTCGTAACAACACGGTATACCCGCCAAGCATCAACGGAATACAAGCTGCAGCTGAAATACCGACGACGTTGCCGGCCCCCCAGCTGCTCCCCATTATCACCACCCCCACAACGCCTGTCCCCATAGCCGCCCACGTATGACCGTCAACCCGTTCGCGTAACAACAGCCAACCCAACAGAGCCGCAGAGAACGGAGCCAAACTCTGCAAAAACAATGTCGTGGCCGCGTCGATTCGAGCGATAGACACAATGAACGCGGTAGACATGCCTGCCATCAGAGTCGCCGCAAGCAAATTCTTACCGAAACCAACTCGTAAGGCGTCAACGCGACCCGACTTCGGCCCCACAGCGAAAGCCACCAGAGAAGCAACAAGAATTCCGACCGAACGCCAAAACAGAAACAACCATTCAGAGCTTTCCCCTGAAGTCCAACGAAACAACAGCGGACTAAAGCTAAATAGGGTGCCTGCCAAAAGAACGAACAACGAACCGTTTCTGGCATTGAGACGAAAGCTCACGATAAGAGACTGCCACGATCAGTGGTTCAAACCGACGAGAATGTGAACATGACAGTAGGTAACAAGTTCTCCACACAGTGGCGTGTCATAGACGACGCCCGTGTTCTTGTAGCGTCCGCTGACCGCCCCTATACGCAACTATCTGCAGCCTCCGTCGAAACGTTTCAGCGAGACGGGGTGGTGTTGCTGCGAAACGAATTCTCTTCCTGGGTTGAACCCCTGCGAGATGGACTTGAACGCAACCTGAACAACCCGGAGCGGTACGCGTTCCCTTGCGATAGCACTCGAAGCCCTGAACGGGGAAGGTTTTTCGACAGTTATTGCAACTGGCAACTAATTCCGGAGTATCTACTATTCGTTGTCACTTCCAGTGCGGCATCGATCGCCGCTCAGCTAATGGCAAGTGATACCGCCCAGTTTTTCCACGACCACGCGTTTGCAAAAGAAAAGGGCACCGCAAAAGCGACGCCATGGCATCACGACCTTCCCTACTACTGCATAGACGGCTCCCAAACCCTGTCGATATACATCGCTCTTGATAGGACCCCGGTTTCGACGGGCGTGAGATTTGTTAAGGGTTCCCATCGAAACGGAACGACTTACCGACCACGCAACTTCGCCGCCGGTGATGAATACACCCAACACGACCCGACGCTTGTGCCAATTCCCGACATCGACCCACACGGCGCCAACATTTTCGTTGAGGCACTGGAACCCGGCGACGCCCTGTGCTTCGACTTTCGAACCCTTCATGGAACGACGGCCGAAGAGGTGACTGACCGTCGACGAGCGTTTTCGACACGATGGTTGGGTGACGACGTCCGGTACCTTGAACGCCAAGGTGAGACGTCACCACCCCTTGACGACTTAGGGCTCCAGTCAGGCGAAGTTATGCGCCACGACTGGTTCCCCGTACTCTGGCCGTCGTCCAACGATTGAGGAATCGACGTGGCTGATCCAATCCAAACACCAGAGCGCATGGAGTTGGTTGAACGCATCGCCGCGATCGGGCCCCGATTCGCCGATCGAGCCGCGACCCACGATCGAGAGGCGTCATTCCCAACTGACAACTGGAACGACCTCGCGAACGAAGGTTTCCTTGGATTGTGCGCTCCCGCCGAATTCGGCGGACTTGGCGGCGACTTTGTTACCTACGCCCTGGTGAGCGAAGAATTGGGACGTCATTGCGCGACAACTGCACTTACTTTCAACATGCATACCGCAACAGCGCTCCTCGCCGGTTGGATAGCGGACCAACTGGAAGTGAACGACGAACAACAAGCTCACCTAGACCGGACACGGCCCCGACTGTGGGAAGGAATGTGTCGCAATCATGTCATACACAGTCAGCCTTTCTCCGAAGGACGAACCCCAGGAAGTGGCGCCCCCATCGGTACTTCCGCAAAGGCCGTAGATGGCGGTTATCACGTAACAGGGAGAAAAATCTTCGCTTCGCTCAGTGGGGTCGCCGACATCCACAACGTGGTCGCACTCGTCGAAGGCGACGACCGCACCCGACTGCTAGGAGTACCTGCCGACGCGGAAGGCGTCGAAATTGTCGGAGACTGGGATCCACTTGGGATGCGGGGCACCGATTCACGTGATCTCGTCCTCACCGAAGCCTTTGTACCCGAAGACAACGAGGTGCTCCCTCCGGGAGTGTTCGACGCCATGGCCGAGCGGTTCCCATATTTCTACATGACGTTGAGCTTCACGTATCTGGGGTTAATGCGAGCGATATTGGACCTCACCCGCCAATACCTCCGAGGCGAACTGGGTGTCGAATCCCGGCGTGACAACCATGTCAAACAGTCTGGGTGGGCCGAAATGCAAATGATCTACGACAAAGCCCAATCGCTCACCTACCGGGTGCTGGGCGAAACCGCAGTTGACCCAACCAACACTGCGTTGCGACGCGCCTGGACAGCAACGGTCGCGATCATGGAAGGCGCACCAGAAATGGCCTCATTAGCTATTCGAGTCTGCGGCGGTAGATCGATGCTTCGCCCCAACAAACTCGAACAGCACTATCGCGACGCCCGTTGCGGAGCGACCATGTTGCCCTGGAGTGTTGAAGTCAGTTTGGACCGAATCGGCAAGCACGACCTATACGACAACTAAAACCGAGGTCACTCTCAAGGCCACCGCTACCGGCCATTAGGGTTACGCGGTGCGACGTATCCAACATTTCATTGACGGTGAATTAACGGCTGGAACGAGTGGCCGTTCGAGCGACGTGTACGACCCCGCGACCGGTGAAGTACAGGCCCGAGTTGATTTGGCCTCCGCGACTGAAGTTGATCACGTCGTGGCGTCGGCTTCCAAGGCAGCCGGTGAATGGGCAGAGAGTTCACTGACGCAACGAACCCAAATCATGTTTCGCTTTCGCGAACTGCTTGCCTCTCGCACCGACGAACTGGCTCGAGTCATCAGCAGCGAACACGGCAAGGTGGTCTCAGATGCAGCGGGCGAAGTGGCCCGAGGACTCGAAAACGTCGAATTTGCTTGCGGTATCGCCCACCACCTCAAAGGTGAAATCAGCGAACAAGTATCCGTGGGGATCGAGGTGTATAGCTTGCGACAACCCCTAGGGGTAGTCGCAGGCATCACCCCATTTAATTTCCCTGCGATGGTTCCTGCCTGGATGTTTGCGACAGCGATTGCATGTGGCAACGCGTTCATATGCAAACCCTCCGAACGAGACCCATCGGCGTCGATGCTGATCGCGGAATGGCTGATCGACGCAGGTCTCCCACCCGGGGTTTTCTCCGTAATCAACGGCGACAAAGAGGCCGTTGACGCTCTCATCGATCACGAAAACGTCGCAGCGATCAGCTTTGTCGGTTCGACACCAATAGCAAGCTATGTCTATGAACGCGGCACCGCCCTCGGCAAACGAGTACAGGCTTTGGGTGGCGCAAAAAACCACATGCTGGTGTTGCCCGACGCCGACATCGACATGGCAGCCGACGCGGCGGTCAGTGCCGCTTACGGTTCGGCGGGTGAACGGTGCATGGCAATCAGTGCTCTTGTCGCTGTCGGATCTGTTGCCGATGAACTAGTCGAAGCGATCTCCACGCGAATCCCCGGCATCAAAATAGCTGCAGGTACCGAACCCGATGCAGAGATGGGGCCCCTCATCACCGGCGAACACTGTGCCCGAGTCGCCGGATATGTTCAACGCGCCCAAGTCGACGGAGCGGTCGCTGTAGTTGATGGCAGCGAAGCCGATTTACCCAAGAAGGGCTTCTTCTACGGTCCCACACTGTTGGACCGCGTGACACCGGATATGGAGTGTTACCGCGACGAAATCTTCGGTCCAGTGTTGAGCGTGGTCCGCGTTGAAACATTCAAAGAAGCTATTGATCTCATCAACTCGAATCCGTTCGGAAACGGCACAGCCATTTTCACCCGTGATGGGGGAGCCGCCCGTCAGTTTCAACACGAAGTACAAGTGGGGATGGTGGGAATCAACGTACCTATCCCGGTGCCGGTCGCGTACCACTCTTTCGGTGGTTGGAAGTCATCGCTCTTTGGAGACACCCATATGTACGGACCCGAAGGGGTGCGCTTCTACACCCGAGCGAAGGCGATTACCGCACGTTGGCCAGACCCATCATCCAGCCAGATTGACCTGGGCTTCCCCCGTAACGACTGATCGGAACCTTCAATGCGCACCCAGCTTTACATCAATGGCGAGTGGCGCGACAGCGAAAACGGTGCCGAATTCACCGTGTGGAACCCCGCTTCCGGTTCCGAACTTGCTGACGTAGCGTCAGGCACAGCCGCTGATGCCGTCAGAGCCGTCGACGCGGCCGCGACCGCGCAGGTCGCATGGGCCGCCGAACCTCCTCGCGTCCGATCGGAGATCCTACGGGCCTGTTGGAAACATCTGCTCGACCACACTGACGAGTTAGCGGACCTCATTGTCAGCGAGCACGGTAAACCCCGAATTGACGCTGCAGGTGAAGTGGCCTACGCCGCCGAGTTTTTTAGATGGAACGCTGAAGAGACGGTCCGCATTGACGGAACCATCGGTGTCTCACCGAGCGGAGGAAACAAAATAATCGTCCACCACCCACCTGTCGGGGTTGTGGTGATGGTCACTCCATGGAACTTCCCTGCAGCCATGATCACCCGCAAGGTCGCCCCCGCTTTGGGAGCAGGAAATGGGGTGGTCATCAAACCACCTAAATACGCACCCCTGACCGCTCTTCGTGTCGCCGAGCTCCTATCGGAGGCTGGAGTTCCCGACGGCCTGGTCAATGTCGTACCGTCACAGACCGCGAGCACCGTGTTTGATGCGGCCGTCACTCACAAAGCGACCCGCATGGTGTCCTTTACCGGATCGACAGACGTCGGAAAAATTTTGTTGCGCAGTTGCGCTGATCGAGTACTCAAAGTCGCGATGGAATTGGGCGGAAATGCCCCCTTCGTCGTATTCGGTGACGCCGACATTGATGCTGCAGTCGAAGGAGCAATGATCGCAAAGATGCGGCATAGCGCTGAGACCTGCACTGCAGCCAACCGATTCTTGGTGGAATCGTCCGCTGTTGACACCTTCACCGCCAAGCTGGCCGAAGCGATGTCAGCAGTGAAGGTCGGTGACGGCTTCGACCCTGAAGTGACCTGTGGTCCGATGATCGACGCTTCAGCGGTGGCATCCATCGATCAACTCGTTTCCTCCGCGGTTGACGGCGGCGCTGCAACAGTGATCGGCGGTTCCCCTATTGAAGGGCCCGGCTATTTTTATGAGCCGACCGTGCTAGCCGGGGTGAGCGCTGACGCCGACATTGTCCATCATGAGATCTTCGGGCCGGTCGCTCCGATCGTTCCATTTGATGACCTCGACGCGATGATCGAACAAGCTAATGACACGGAAATGGGGTTGACCGGTTACGTCTACACGTCAGATCTCGCCAAAGGACTGGCAGTGTCTGAACGCATTCAAGCTGGCATGATCGGTCTGAATCGAGGCGCGGTCAGCGACCCGGCGGCGCCGTTTGGTGGAATGAAACAGAGCGGGCTAGGTCGCGAAGGTGCTCAAGAAGGCATCCTCGAGTTCTGTGAAACCCAATACATCGCCACCGACTGGTAGATCACAGACACCGCCGTTAGTTAGTCCTTGCTGAGGAGATGCACAACGCAGACCGCGCCGATCCCAACCATATGGGTCAAGCCAATCTGAGCTCCTTGATGTTGGCGGCTACCAGCCTCACCTCGAAGCTGACGAGTCACTTCGACGACTTGGCCCGTACCCGTTGGTCCGATCGGATGACCCATAGCGAGGAGGCCTCCTGAGGGGCTCAGCGCGCAACGCCCACCGATATCGAACTCGCCGGACTCGATCAGCGACGCGGCTTCACCGGGTGGGCAGAGCCCCAACGCTTCCGCATACAACAGCTCTTCTATCGCGAACGCATCATGAACTTCGAGTACATCTACGTCGGAGGGTTCGATGCCAGCTTGATTGAATGCCGCCTCACCGGTCTCCGCAGTCAGGGCAGCATCGATGCCCACCCCAGCGCCGTACAGTGCTTCGGTCCGCGTCACGGAGGCGTTGATCCGAACCGCTCGAGACCGATCGAGATTTAGGTGTCGGATGCCTTCTTCGGATGCAATCACCGCGGCCGCGGCACCCTCTCCGACTGGGCAGCACTGCAAGCGCGTCATCGCTCCCGAGATGGGTTCGGCGAGAATCTCCTCCATGCTTCGAACTTTTTGTCGTTGCGCATATTGGTTGCTGGCCCCGTTCCGATGATTCTTAAAAGCGACCTTCGCAACCTGCTCCGCAGTTACCCCATGTAAATGCATGTACTCCGAAGCGAGAATTGCAAAGTGAGTGAAGGGAACGACGGTCCCATTCTCAAGGTTTTCTATTCCCGCCTGACCTGGAGCGGCACCAAGGCCGCCGCGAGGTTTATCCACGCCCAAGGCAAGTACAACGTCGGAGCGACCTGAGGCAACCTCAAGGCATGCTTGAGCGACTGCCGAAGATCCCGAAGCTGAAGCATTTTCAACCTGTGTCATAGGAATGCCGGTCGCTCCCAGCCGACTCAACATGATGCGGCTTGAACCCATACCGAGTAGCGCGGTGCCGGTATAGGCAGCCTGCACATCAGGCCACGTGATCCCAGCATCATGCAACGCGGACCGCACCGCTGTGATGCCAAGCTCAACATAGGTCGTATCGCTTCGACGTTGATACTGATGTAACCCGATGCCAACGACATACACGGGCCGGTCTCTCAACAGGTTGGTTTCACTCATTCAACAACCCGAAACTGCAAGTCCACCAACATGTTGTCGTCGGTGTCTTCAAGGTCTTGAACCAAGACCCCTTCGACCTCAGCCCCGACGCCAACTTCAGAGCCAGCGACGATGGCTTTGATGACAGGTCCTCCCGATAACTCAATGACAGCGACGGTGAATGGGGTAGTTGGGGATGGACGATGATGGCGATGAACGGTCGCGACGGCGTGCACCGTTCCCCGAGCTTCAAGATCTACCTCCTCTAGGTCCTCGGACGAGGACCCGCACTGTTCACATCCATACGGATCGGGTGGGAAGGCAACCCGACTACAGGAACTACATCGGTGCCCCAAAATGACGGGAGGGTCTGTCAACCGTAATAAATGCGGATGCCGTGCCTGAATAGTCATATCGCCCTCAACGACAGAACCGTAGTCACAAGACAGACCGCGAGCTAAACATCTCGCTAGCTTGAGCGACATGTCTGACGTATCAGATATCGCCCAATGGTGTATCAGTCGAAGTCATCGGCAAGTGAAGCTTCACACGCGACGACCAAATCTTGCCCAAGCGCTCCGCGAAGCAGGAATGGAGATCACTGATGGGCCAGCGCGATTAGTGCTGTGGCTGGATGACGCTATAGGCGAATCCCAACCTTGGGAACACGCCGTTGGTGACGGTGAAGTTCTGATAGAGGGATGTCTGCCCGTAGCGCGGGGGGTGCACGCGATCGCGGTCGAAACGGACCGAGCGGTCATTTTGGCTGCCGATAACGACGAATGTCGACGCATCGAATTTCTCGAAGACGGTGTCACCACGGTGCCTGTACACCCCATTGCGTTAGGAACTCTTGACGAGTCGGCAAGAAAAGCGGGGTTCGAGCTTGCTGAACGATGGGTCGACTGGTCACTGGAACTACCAAACCCCACCGACCCCTGCCACTTGTCATTGTTCCGTAACTTGTAAAAGGGAACTCAACTCAGGCGTCCGTCGTTGAGTAAACAACTGACGCCATTTTGGAGGTTGCGGTGCGACAACTCACAGCAGCAATAACTTCGCTTGCGATTTTGTGTGCCTGTAGCGCCGACGGCCGTGACGACACCGTCGCCCCCGACCGAACAGTGCCGTTACACCCCTCACAAGTGCAGCTGACAGCGGCCCTTACCTCCTTTGAGTCCTGTGAACCGTTCCTTCGACATGTCAAAGCCAATGCCCTCGAGATGGTTGGCCCCTGGGGACTTGACGGGGGATATCCCATCGCGTTGATGGAAGGGTCTGAAATGCTGCGCGACGGCTCCCAAGCAGTTGCCGACTCATCGCAATCCGGCCTAACGCCAGGCGTGGACTACAGCACTACCAACGTTCAAGAGGCAGGCGTCGACGAGGCCGACATCTTGAAAACCGATGGGACGCGCATTGTCGCGTTGGTCAACGAAGAACTACGTGTGGTCGATATCACAGGCGATCAACCCAGGTCTGTTGGGACGCTGCGGTTTGAGAAGTTATGGCCCCAAGAAATGTTCCTCGTAGGGGACCGGATTCTTGTATTCGGCCAGAGCCACGGGGGCACGCAGAGCCTGACGCTGAGACATGGCCCGTACAGCCCGATCAGCACCATCGTAGAGATCGATATCAGTGGTCCAAAACCACGGATTACACGCCGGCTACATGTAGACGGCGGATATCTCAGCAGCCGCATGGTTGACGACGTTGTCCGCATCGTCGTTCAAAGCCAGCCAACAGGGCTCGAATGGTCCTACCCGAGCGGAGCAGGGTTGCGCGCTGAACGACGAGCTGAGGAAGACAACCGTCGACTCGTAGAAGAATCAACGATTGACAATTGGATCCCATGGTTCGCTCTTGAAAATGCTCGCGGACGCCTAATCGAAGAAGGCACTCTGACGCCCTGCGACCGCATCTACCATCCGCCATCCAATAGCGGCCTGCAAATGTTGAACATCATCACGGTAGATCTGTCCGGAGAGCAACTAGGAGACAAGCTTCTCAGCACCTCAGTGCTCGCCGATGGGCAAACGGTGTACTCCTCCAAAGACAACCTTTATGTCGCTACCACCGAGTGGTTCGATTGGCGTGAACTAGAAACCGACGAAGATGACACCTCAAATAGACGACCGCCGCTGACGACGCGAATCCACAAGTTTGATATCAGTGAGCCCGACAACACCCTGTATCGAACCTCAGGACAGGTCCTTGGCACAGTCCTCAACCAATACTCGATGTCGGAACACAAGGGCCGGCTCCGCGTTGCCACCACCGACCATCGCTGGTGGGGACCCGCAGATACGGCAGACAGTGAGAGCTACGTGACGGTGCTCAGCGAAGAGGACGGGGAATTGGTTGAGCTTGGCCGCATCGGAAACTTGGGGCGAGGCGAACGCATTTACGCGGTGCGGTTTCTCGGGGATCTCGCAACTGTTGTGACGTTCCGTCAAACCGACCCCCTCTACACGATCGATCTTTCCGACCCTCGATCACCGACCGTCTTAGGGGAACTAAAGATATTGGGGTACTCCGCGTACCTCCATCCAGTCACCGAGACGTTGTTGCTTGGGATTGGCCAAGATGCCGACGACGATGGACGAACCGTAGGCACCCAGGTTTCGTTATTCGATATCAGTGATCTGGCTGACCCGATTCGTATTGATCAATGGCGTCTCCTCGGTGGTCACAGCGAAATTGAATACAACCCCCGAGCTTTTCTTCATTGGCCGGCAGAGAACCTTTTCGTTTTGCCAGTCGCAACGCATCGAGTCGAATCAGCCGAATCCGGACCTTTTTCCGGCGCAGTCGCCCTTGAGTTGAACAACCGCTCTCTAACAGAACGCGGTCGTCTTACACATCTGAAAACACCACCCAAAGTCCGCTGCGATCGATGGGTGGAAGAACGCGAAGATGGTACTGAAATATCTAGACAGCACTGCTGGGCTGACATCGACTGGCGCGCAACCATCCAACGGTCTGTGGTGATCAAGAACAGGATTTATACCCTCTCCTCACTCGGGTTACTTGCCAGCGACCTGCGGACGCTGGAACAACGGGCTTTCTTACTGTTCTGATCAGGTTGGGCCCGACGTTCACCTGATTCTCGAAACAAAACCCGTTCTCAGCGGGACTTAAGTGTTCATGGGACGGCTCTGTCGGCAATAGTGGAGTTATGACCGAAGTCACGTGGGACGAGGCACCCAGTTTGCAGAACCCGCTGTTGGTGGTGGCATTCGAGGGTTGGTTCGACGCAGGGGAGTGCGCAACGGGGGCCATCCAATGGATCGTCGACCAATACGAAGCTCGCCGCATCGCCAAGATCGACCCCGAAGAATTTTTCGATTTCCAAGAAAATCGTCCACACATCGAAATTGCTGACGACGGAGAACGACGAATCAAATGGCCGTCGCTTGATGCGCACGTGATTGAAAACGATTTTCCTCACGATCTGGTGTTGCTGGCGGGTCTAGAGCCGCGGATGCGGTGGAGAACTTTCTGTGATTCGGTCGTAGAGATCGCCCGCGACACGGCATGCGAAATGGTTGTCACCCTCGGGGCGATGGTTGCAGGAGTCCCACATTCGCGCCCTTCGGAGGTAAAAGGCAGCGCCGCAAACCCGGACCTGGCACACAGGCTGGGCTTGGACCGACCTAGTTATCAAGGCCCCACGGGCATCATCGGCACCTTGCATGATGCTCTCGACAGTGCCGAACTTCCGGTTATCTCCCTGCGGGTTGGGGTACCCCACTATGTCGCTGGACCCCCGAACCCCAAAGGCACTCGAGCGTTACTGGCTGAGTTCGAAAAGGTCACTGGTGTCCCAACCGGCTACCGAGACCTTGACCACAGCGTCCTCGAATGGGAACAACGAGTGAGCGACGCAGTCGAACAAGACTCAGAAATCATTGGATATGTGCGCCAGTTAGAAGAGGAAGCGGACCGGGTAGTCCCAGCAGATCTTCCCTCAGGCGACGACTTGGCCGCCGAATTCCAGAAATTCTTGAGGGACCAACGTGACGAGTGAGCGACGGTCCGCGTCAGACGACGTCTACGGCTTGTTGGCGCAACAAATGGTCCGCCAACACTAAACACACCATCGCCTCAACCATTGGAACTGCCCTGGGAAGAACGCACGGGTCGTGCCGTCCCTTGGCTTCAAGGGTCGTTGTCTCGTTGTCCTGATTCACCGTTTGTTGAGCCGAACTAATTGTCGCCGTTGGCTTGAACGCAACGCGCATCACTAGATCTTCCCCGTTGCTAATCCCGCCTTGGACCCCGCCGCTGTGGTTACTGGTAGTCGATGGCCGACCATTATCGCCGGGCACGAATGGATCATTGTGTTCGCTACCCGTCATCAACGTTCCAGCGAACCCACTTCCTATCTCCACTCCCTTGGCTGCAGGAAGCGACATTAAGGCCCCAGCGAGCTCAGCATCAAGTTTGTCGAACACCGGCTCCCCCAGCCCAGCAGGCATATTGCGAGCTACGCAAGTGACAATCCCCCCCAAAGAATCGCCCCCTTTTCTTGCGGCCTCAATTGCTGCGGTCATTACCTCGGCCGCGGCGCTATCAGGACAGCGAGTGGGGTCGCTCTCGACCTGATCACGAGACACGAGTCCCAAATCAATGTCAGCCTCAATGTCTCGGATCGAACTGACCCAAGCGATCACTTCGATGCCGGCCACGTGTTCAATAACCTTCCGAGCAACTGCGCCACCGGCTACACGTCCAATAGTTTCGCGAGCGGAAGCCCGTCCCCCTCCTTGCCAATTTCTGATGCCGTACTTAGCTTCAGTTGTCCAGTCCGCGTGACTTGGTCGGTACACGTCGCGCATTTCTTCATATGCGCCAGGGTTGGCGTCCTCATTTCGCACAACCATGCCAATCGAAGACCCCAACGTCTTCCCCTCGAAAATTCCGCTAAAGATTTCTACGCGGTCGTCCTCGTTTCGCTGAGTCACAAGTCGGCTTTGCCCAGGGCGCCGTCGATCAAGCTCGATCTGAATGTCAGCCACATCAACTTCTAGCCTCGGCGGACAGCCGTCTACCACGACTCCCACTCCGCCCCCATGCGATTCACCGAACGTCGTAATTCGGAACTGCTCTCCAAAGGTGCTTCCGGCCATAGCATCGAGAGTAGAGGTCGCGACGACGGTCTCACGAAGAGATTCTCGAACTCGGCCGATTTAGAGCGCGTTCACCGGCAATGATGGCAGGGATGGAGTTGATTGACGCACTTCTGGTCGCTGGGGCTGGCGTCGTCGCGGGCGTCGTGAACGCGATGGCGGGTGGGGGGTCATTGTTGACGGTCGCTCTACTCAACGTGTTCGTTGGATTGCCCGGACTGGTCGCTAACGGCACTAACCGGATAGGTGTTTTGGTACAAAACGCCTCCTCAGTTGCTGCCTATCGAAAAGGCGGCATTTCCGGTTTACGTCGCGCCCTTCCGCTCCTGGTTCCAGTCACCGCGGGATCTCTCATCGGGTCACTTGTGGTATCTAGCTTCACCGACGACGCCTTCGAAAAGATCTTCGGGGTTTTGATGATCCCCTTGGTGTTCCTCAGTCTCCGCGCCCCTGCCACCACCGGTCGCCAAATCAGTTGGCATCCAGCCCTAACCACCACCGTGTTCTTCGGAGTTGGGCTGTATGGTGGGGCGTTCCAAGCGGGAGTCGGACTACTCATTGTGGTCGCTTTGGCGAGATCAGGTCTTGATTTGGTTAACGCCAACGCAGTCAAAGTGGTTGTGATCTTGGTTCTTACAGCTATTGCGGTGCCGGTCTTTATTATTCGAGGCCAAGTCGATTGGGGTTTCGCCGCGGTCCTGGCGGGCGGATTTGCTCTTGGGGGTTGGCTGGGAGCGCGAATCGCGGTTCGAGGTGGTGACCGGGTGATACGCCCGGTGCTGATTGTCGCGGTTACGGCTCTTGCTGGCCGAATGATTGGGCTTTACTGACCGCGAAGATCTAGCCTCCCGACATGATCTTTGACCTTGACCTCGACCGCGTTCGCAATCGGCCAGGGATCAAATGGGAACGACACGGTAACGACGTCTTGTCCGCTTGGGTTGCAGATATGGATGTCGAAGTTCCCCACTTCATCACTGAGGCCGTCGTCGCACGAATCGAATCTGGAGGCTTGGGCTATGGCTTCTACGACCAACCCATACCGGTTCTCGAGGCCTTCAAGCATCGTATGAAGAACGCGTTCGACTGGGAAATTCAAACAGATGATGTTTTGCGAGTTCACGATGTCATCCAAGGCTTGGAGTGGACGATCCGGACTTTGACCCCCGCCGGATCAGGCATCGTTGTTCAAACCCCTGTCTACCCGCCGTTTTACTCAACCATCGAAGCTTCGGGTCGACATTGGGTAGCCAATCCGCTGACCGCAACCGAAGATGGATGGGTCCTTGATTTCGATCATCTCGAAAGTGTCGCGGCGGACCCTGAGGTGTCAACACTGCTCTTGTGTCACCCGCACAACCCGTGCGGGCTCGTCATGACAGCAGAAGACCTTGCGACGATTGTTGACATTGCCGAACGCCATGACCTTCTGGTGATCTCAGACGAGATTCATTGCGATTTGGTATATGCGCCACACCGGCACGTACCCGTTGCGTCGGTCAGTGAACTGGCGTCGCAACGAACCGTCACGATCACCGCTGCGACCAAAACGTTCAACATGGCGGGCCTGAGAATGGCCTTCGTTCATACCGCGTCGGAACGGTACGGGCCTGCGCTCAACGACATCTCAACTCGAATGATTGGAGGTATCAACGGACTCGGGCAAATAGCAACCGTCGCGGGATGGGAACACGGCGA
>DASCSY010000015.1:0-23237 GCA_034399415.1 Acidimicrobiales bacterium | reverse complement strand
GCGTACGGACGGCGCAGACCCACTGATCGACCTACCTCATGGGCGAAGCGATGCTCGGCGCAGCATACGTATTCATGTTGTTTCTATTGGTTTTCGGGATCGTGCCAGACCGCTGGGTGCGTTTAACCGACAACGAATGGGGTTGGTCCGTTGAACGGATGCTCTTCACAGAAGGTCAATTCATCGGTGGTGACCCGATCACTTTCCCACCAATGCGCATGGATCTGAAAAAGGTTTCCGACATCGTCGTCGTAATCGAACACCTCGTTGCCCTCGCAGGCCTCCCCTTTCTTTGGCTGTGGTGGCAGAAACGAGACCAGAAAAAACCAGTTGTTGAACCAATCTCAGACTTTGGCCGCCCACTGATGAAGGGCAACTGACATGGCCAAAACCGAAGCGAACCCGCCCATGCCAAGATTCGTCGATGACTACGTACTACAAACAGTCGACGCTGACTATTTGGCAGCGGCGGTTAAACCCAAGCAATTCATAAATATCGATCAGTCCGAATGCATCCAATGTGAAGGTTGTGTCGATATTTGCCCATGGAAATGCATCCACTACGTGGCCGTCGGAGCCATCGACGAAGCGATTAACGCCGATCTCCCCGGCCTTGACCCAGCGGACAACGCAATCTTCATCATTGACGACGACGTGTGCACTCGTTGCGCCTTGTGCGTTGACCGGTGCCCCACAGGCGTCATTACGCTTGGCAAAGTTGTCGAAACCCCCCCAGCTGAAGGGGATCTCCACGAACGTACCCACACCCACGGCTACGCCTACGGCATGCGACTCTGAGGACTAGACGGACCCAACATGGCCAACGCAATAGAAAAATCGAAACAGTCGCTACCCGAAAAACTGCGACAAGGCGCAACAGCGGCAACTGATTGGATGCAAGACAGCCAGTTCTGGACCTCAATATTCCGCCCGGGATCGATTTTTCGAAAGGGGTACACAGACAGCCCCAGAAATCGCTCCTACGTGGTGATGAATAGCGTGCTCTACCACCTCCATCCAGTGAAGGTGAAGCGTCACGCCGTAAAGGTCAGCTACACACTTTGTCTAGGCGGACTGAGCTTCTTCCTCTTCATCTTGTTGACGGTCACCGGCATATTCCTGATGTTCTTCTATCGCCCAACGGCTGCCGCCGCCTGGAGCGACATCGAATCGTTGCACACCCAAGTCAGCTTCGGCTTGCTGGTTCGAAACCTGCACAGATGGACGGCACACCTAATGGTGCTGTCAGTTTTCTTGCACATGGCCCGCGTCTTTTACCACGGTGCCTATAAAGCACCACGCGAATTCAACTGGGTAATCGGCGTCATGCTTCTCAAACTCACCCTCTTATTGTCATTCACTGGCTATCTCCTGCCCTGGGACCAGCTATCCCTATGGGCGGTGACCGTAGGCACCAACATGATGGGGTTCACCCCTGTGTTCGGAGACCAGGTGCGATTTGTTCTCTTGGGAGGCAAACAAATCGGCGCAGAAACATTGCTGCGATGGTACGTGTTACATGTTCTGATGCTTCCCTTCGTCCTCGTCATCTTCCTGGCGATCCACTTTTGGAGAGTCCGCAAAGACGGCGGCATCTCCGGTCCGCTCTAGGTCGAGGAGTAAGAGCAGTTCCATGACCGAAATTCCCGAACATCTTCTGAAAAGAAGTCAGGCAGCCAAAGCCAAAGCTGACGACGGAGCCGCTCCCGTCGCTGACAGCGGCGGAGGCTCAGACGACGACGGTGAAACCATCCCCCGTTCCCTACTAGAACAAAGCCAACAAGGCGGAGCGACAGCACCTTCGAGCGGCGGAATAGCAACCATCGCTCCCCCAGCTATGGCCGGTCCAAGCGGCAACACCCACCGACTCCTGACCGTAGTGAAATCAGGCTCCATTCAAGACGTCAAAGCGAACCCAGGCGACAAAGTCCACGTATGGCCGCATCTCTTGGCAGCGGAATTCACTGCCGCTCTGTTCATTACCGCCTTCTCAATAGTCTTCTCGATATTTATCAACGCGCCGTTGCTTGAACTAGCGAACCACAACGCCACCCCCAACCCGTCCAAGGCACCCTGGTACTTCCTTGGACTCCAGGAACTATTAACAATGTTCGACCCGATGATCGCCGGGGTCACCATTCCGGGCATCGTGTTGGTGATGTTGGCGTTCGCTCCCTACATCGACCGCAATCCTTCTAATGCACCTGAGGATCGCAAGTTCGCGATCTCTATCCAGACAATTCATCTCATGTTCTGGGCGGTGCTCGTACTAATCGGCTCCTTCTTTAGGGGTCAGGGTTTCAACTTCACCTATCCGTGGGATACCGGCCTCCACGGAATCTTCCACCTCTGAGGAGCAGCGCAGTGTCAAGCGGTACCGTTATCGCCATAGCTATCCCTGTGCTCGTCGTTCTCGCGGCAGTGGTCGGGTTCACATCCCTCCGGCGACGCGACGCCCAAGGCTTAGGGCATCTTTCGCGTGAAACTCGAAAACGAGACGAAGGAACCATGGCCACGGTGCCAGCCAGCGACGAGGCACGCGAACTTGAACGATCAGTGGCTCTCGCTCGCGTGGGCGGCGAAGTAGCAGTTCCTGAACCGACAACACCAGACATATGGACTCCCCCCGACCCTGAGGAGGTTGGAGTCACCCGGCGCCAGTTCCTGAATCGCGCTTCGATCACCCTGATGACTATGGGTCTGTCAACATTCGGTGCGGCCAACATCGCTTTTCTGTGGCCGCGCCCGACCGCAGGGTTCGGTTCCAAGGTGAAGATTGGAACCATCACCTCAGTAAACGACGTCATCGCGTCATCATCCCCCGCTGTCAACTTTTCGTACTTTTCGGAAGCTCAGACCTACCTTCAGCCCTACCCAATGGACGCCGCAACGCAACAAGCCGCGGAAGTTGTGTATTCCGGAACGGTGCTGGAAGGCATCAAGATGGGATACGTAGCACTCTGGCAAAAATGCCCTCACCTGGGTTGCAAAGTTCCCTCTTGCGCTACTTCACAGTGGTTCGAATGTCCATGCCACGGCTCCCAATACAACCGTGTTGGAGAGAAAAAGGCTGGTCCCGCTCCGAGAGGCATGGACCGTTTCCCAGTAATCATTGACGGAGACAAAGTCATCATCGACACAGGAAGCCCCTCACAGGGTCCCCCAATTGGCACCGACACAACGGGCCAAGGTCTAGAAGGACCCCATTGCGCGTGATGACGACCGTCTTTTCTTCCCGATTCGCCCGAGCCTGGCAGGAGTAAATAACCCGTGATTTATGCTGCCACCACCGAGCGTTCGATTGCCATAGTTCTTCTGGCCGTTGTGGTCGTCGGTTGGGCGATCTATGTCTTCGTCAATATCCGTCGAAGCAAATCCGAAGTCGGTAGTGAAATCGAACTTGCCGCTAATCGCGGGTCATTGCCAGATGACGACGCCCTCGAAGGAAACCGCCTTGAACGGGTTCAAGCCTTCGGTGTTTTGATGCTGTTAATCATCGCATTAGCCCTACCGGTCTACTGGCTTCGCGAAGGCGGACGACGCTCCGGCGCTGAACGAGGCTTTAGCGAACGAGCAGCGGCCGCTGGAGAACGGCTCGCCGAAGAACTCGAATGTGTGGTCTGCCACGGAGCGGACTTGGGTGGGGCAAATTACGCGCCCGTGGTTCTTGACATAGGAAACCAGTTCAGCGACCAAGACACATACATAGTGAAGACGACATGGCGCGCGCCGGCACTTGACACCGTTTTCGCTCGCTTTGACACCGATGCTGAAACACTCGATGAAGTTGACGAAATACGACAAATTCTGAATTATGGCCGAGGAGTCATGCCTGCTTGGGGTCTCCCCGGCGGTGGGCCTCTGACCCCCCAACAGGTTGACAACCTCATTGCCTGGCTTTGGCGGGAACGCCTCTCGGACGAAGAAGCCAGCGACGGCGCGCTTGTTGCCAAACAAAGCGCGATGGCTGCTCACCCAGAAAAAACCGAAGGCCAAGTACTTTTCGAGCTCCATTGTGCCCGCTGCCACACCCCTCGCTGGCCCGCGCGAGGACCCGCCCAACTCCCCAACAACGGTGGTGAAGTTCAAATAGTCCCCGGTCCAGCCGGATCGGGTCGCTACGGCCCAGCGCTAAATACCGTGAGCCTTGAGCGTCTGTTCCCCGACATCGAAGACCAAATTTCGTTTATCGCTACCGGAGCTGCCGACAACGTTGCATACGGCGAGTTCGCCCGGCTCGGGAACTACGGAATGCCGGGCTTCGGACGGGTGCTCTCCGATGATGAGATTCGAGCCATCGTGGAATACGAACGCAGCCTTGATCCCGCTGAACAAACCACGGTTCAGTTCACAGAACTGCACACAAAGGAGGACAACAAATGAGCCCGGTAGCCCTCGTCAGCTGGGACCCGGTCCTCACGGGGTACCTAGCAGTGCTTCTCGGCGTTCTGGTCCTCTGTGGATCGGTCTACATGCTGTTAGCAACCAATCTCGGTGTCCGACTTGGGTTTCTCGTTGCTTGGACCGGGCTCTGGGGATGGAACCTCTTGATGGGAATCGTCTGGTGGTTCTTCGGCATTGGCTGGGTGGGCCACGGCCCCACTTGGGAAGTTACCCACGTCAGCACCAACCCAGAAGCCGTACCTATCGAGCTTGTACAAGAATTAGACAATGACATTACGAGCTCCCCGGATGCTGGTTGGCAAGTCGTCATCGAAGCTGACGCCCAAGCGACCGCTGACGCCGCGGTTGTCTGCAACGACATCGACCCTCGTCGGTTAGAAGCAGTCAATACTTGTCTGTTCAGCGCCTCGACCGACTACCGAATCCACCGAGTAATGCGCGTAGGTGGAGAACGGTACCGACCCCTAGGGATTCCGGATAACGCAGTAACCCAGTACTTCATTCCAAGCCGAGGCCGCCCCCACTACGCCGCTGTTCAGCTGCAGCCCTACAAACCCACTCCAGATGTTGACCCGAACAAGCTCGGCGGCGATGGGAAAGTCGTGTTGCCCGTCGCGGAACTCGACGCCGCCGCGTCCATCTACACGGTCGTTATGGTTCGCGACCAAGGCAACCGCCGACTCCGACCGGCTCTCGCAGCCATTTTCTCGGGGTTAGTTTTCGGTTTAGGGTGCTATCACCTGCACCGACGCGATCAAGCAGTATGGGCTGTCAGGGAAGCGGCAGGAAACTGAAACACGGGAAAGGGGAGAGTTGAGATGGAGCAGTATCTCCCGGTTCTAATCCTCGGGATACTTGGTGTCCTTTTCGTTCTACTCAGCATCGTTGCTTCTCGACTGCTGGCGCCCGAACGCAGCACCCACGCAAAAAGGTCCCCCTACGAATGCGGCATCACCGACCAAATAGCAATACCGGAACGCTTCCCCGTCAAGTTCTACCTAGTAGCGATGCTTTTCATCATGTTCGATATCGAGATTGTTTTCCTCTACCCATGGGCAGTGGCCAACGACGAGCTCGGGCTGTTTGGTCTCGTCGCAATGACCATCTTCGCCGGTGTTTTCTTTCTCTCCTTTGTCTACGAACTTGCAAAAGGTGGTCTGAATTGGGGACCAGGCCGCCGCCCGCTGACGCCTGCCGTCAGCCCCGAACGAACCACAACCTCGACTATTCGAAAAGTTGGCCTTGAGGGTCGACTCGATCTCGAGGTCGGAGCCGATGACTCAGAGGCGGCCTAATGCCAGACCTCTCCGATATCAAACACAAACTTGGCCTTGGGGATGAGGGCCTAGCAGGGCTGGGCCACAACATCATCACTGCACCCATCGAAGAACTAGTGAAATGGGCGCGTAGGCGGAGCCTCATGCCCGCCACCTTTGGTCTCGCGTGTTGCGCTATTGAGATGATGGCCACCGGAACAGCCCACTACGACATGGCGCGTTATGGGATGGAAACGTTCCGTGCCTCTCCACGTCAAGCCGATCTCATGATCGTTGCAGGCCGCGTAAGCCAAAAAATGGCCCCGGTGCTGCGTCAAATCTACGACCAAATGATGGAACCCAAATGGGTGATCAGCATGGGCGTGTGCGCGTCAAGCGGCGGTATGTTCAACAACTACGCCATTGTCCAAGGCGTAGATCAAGTTGTTCCGGTCGACGTGTACGCGCCAGGTTGTCCTCCCGGTCCAGAGACGCTTCTCCACGCGATCCTGGCCCTACATGAAAAAATTCGGACAGGCGAACTCACCCAGCGACGTGACGCAACCGGAAGGGGAGCGGAGATAGAACTTGGGGACGAACACGCCCCAGACGCCCAGCCGGAACCGGTCATCATCCGGACCGGAGGTCTCTATGAGTGAGTCGAGGTCCTCGCTCGACGAGACAACCGAACATCACGAAGATCCGGTCGACGACTCAGAAAAACTCCACGGCGCGCTCCTCACCAGCAGCAGAGGTCAGATCGTCCTCCACCCCTCGAGCGAGAGCTACCACGGCCTAATCGAACTGCTAATGGGAGAGGGCTACAACGTCTGTGTAGATCTGTGTGGGGCAGACCACCTAGGAAATGAAACTCGGGTATTGCCCTCAACAATTGAACCCGAGCGTTTCGAGTTAGTGGTCAACTTGCTAGATGTCAGTGCGCGTCGACGGATTCGAATCAGAGTGCAAATCTCAGAGACCAATCCGTCCGTAGCAACCATCTCTGATATTCACCCAGGCGCTGAAGCAATGGAACGAGAAACCAATGACATGTTCGGCGTTTGTTTCGAAGGTCACCCTGACCCCACACCAATCTTGCTTCCCGATGGATGGGAAGGCCACCCACTGCGAAAAGACTTTGCCATGGGAAGGATCCCGGTCCAGTTCAAGGCGGTAGAGGGCCGATGACGACGTTGGACCACCTCAGAAATCGTGACGCCGTATTGCGAATGTCCGAACTAGAAGCGGAACAACGTGCCGCGGTTGTTGACCCTGACGACGAACGAATGATCATCAACATGGGTCCACAGCACCCATCAACTCATGGAGTGCTCAGAGTAACCATGGAGTTGCAAGGAGAAACCGTTCTCCGTTCCAAACCAATCATTGGCTACTTGCACACAGGGATGGAAAAAACTGCCGAAGACCTCACATTTCTCCAAGGACCTACCAACGTCACCAGAATGGACTACGCGGCACCGCTGTTCACCGAACTGACCTTTTCACTAGCTGTGGAAGCGCTGCTTGAGATCGAACTTCCAGAACGCGCCACGTGGATCCGAATGTTGATGTGCGAATTGAACCGCATGTCGTCCCACCTTCTTTTTCTAGCCACCAACGGCATGGATCTAGGCGCTGTAGGGATGATGATTTACGGCTGGCGGGAACGAGAAGAAATTCTTCGCTTCTTTGAGAAGGTGACCGGCCTTCGCATGAACCACAACTACATCCGACCCGGAGGAGTTGCCGCGGATCTCCCCGACGGATGGCGCGAAGACATTCAGGACATCCTCAACGTTCTCCCCAAACGACTCGAACAATTCGACGTGCTGATGACCGGTCAACCAATCTGGCGTGAACGCACCCAAGGTATTGGTGTCATCACCACAGACGAAGCGCTGGCTTTAGGCGCCACCGGCCCGATCCTGCGTTCCACTGGCTACGCCTGGGATCTTCGCCGAGCCATGCCCTACCTGGCGTATGACGAGGTGGACTTCGACATCGTGGTGGGGACCTACGGCGACACCTTTGACCGCTACGCGATACGACTTAACGAAATACGCGAGTCGATGCGCATCGTCGAACAGTGCCTAGAACGTATGCCCGAAGGCCCATATCGCGTCCAGGACCGCAAAGTCACTCCGCCCCCACGAGCCCGTATCGACGAGTCGATGGAAGCGCTGATCCACCATTTCAAGATCTTCACTGAAGGCTTTAAGGTCCCGCCAGGCGAGGTCTATACAGCCGTCGAATCGCCGCGAGGCGAACTCGGCTGTTATCTAGTTTCAAACGGCGGACCCAAACCGCAACGAATGCATATTCGCGCCCCGTCTTTCGTCAACCTCCAAACCCTCCCACACATGATGCACGGAGGGCTTCTTGCCGATGCCATCGCCGTTATCTCGTCGATTGACCCAATCATGGGGGAGGTCGATCGATGAAATTTTTTACTGAAGAGCACCTAGAACTCGCGGGTGCCATCATCGCCCGGTATCCCAAACCGCGGTCGGCCATGATCCCTCTGCTGCATCTAGCCCAGGAGCAAGCGGGCTGGATTACTGATGATGCGATGGCAGAGATAGCCGAATTAGTGGGCACGAGCAGTGCCGAAGTATTGGGTACCTGCTCGTTCTACGAGATGTTTAAAAGGAATCCCGTAGGCAAATACGTCATCAACATCTGCACCACTATGTCGTGTGCCCTCCTGGGGGCTGGAGAACTGATGGAACACGCTGAGCGCCGGCTAGGCGTAAAAGCGGGCGGAACCACAGAAGATGGCATGTTCACGATCGAAGGGGCGGAATGTCAGGCCGCGTGCACGGAAGCCCCTTGTCTGCAGGTCAACTACCGGCACCGATATCGGGTCACTTCAGACCAATTCGATTCAATGATCGAAGAACTTGCCTCAACAAACCACGACGTACCTGACCACGGAGTGCTGTCGCGAATACGACAACACATACCCGAAGATCGATTCGTTGGTGCTGTCCCTCCAGAAGATGTCGTATCTAGCCCAGCGTGGATGCACGATGAAAAGGCCGACCAATGACTGATATGGGTGGGACCCCGATTCCTCATGCTCCAGGGTTTATAGCAAACGACACCCCCAGAATCGTTACCGCCCGATTTGATTATGAAGACTCCTACACAATGCAACGGTACGAAGCCACAGGTGGGTACCAAGCTCTTCGCAAAGCCCTCCACCAGACTCCTGAAAAGGTTCATGGTGAAGTGCGAGACGCAACATTGTTAGGACGGGGAGGCGCCGGCTTTCCAGCCGGAGTCAAGTGGGGTTTTTGCCCTCCGGGGGTCTGGCCTCGATATCTCGTTGTAAACGGAGACGAGTCAGAACCAGGCACCTACAAAGACAGACTCTTGATGGAATTGGACCCACATCAGCTCATAGAAGGGTGCCTCATTGCGTGCTACGCCGTAGGTCTTAGCCAATGCTTCTTGTACATCCGCGGGGAGATGGCTGTCGCCCAAGAACGGATGGCGGCCGCTCTCAATGATGCTTACTCGGCCGGCTACGTCGGTAAGAACATCTTGGGTACGGAATTTTCAGTCGACATCGTTTTGCATTGGGGTGCCGGCGCCTATGTGGTGGGGGAGGAAACAGCTCTCATCGAAAGCCTTGAGGGGAATCGAGGGATGCCGCGGCTAAAGCCGCCGTACTTCCCCGCAGCGGTGGGCCTTTATGGCCAACCCACCATCGTCAATAACGTCGAAACCTTGTCAAATTTGCCGTGGATTCTGAAGCACGGCGCCGGTGCTTTCACAGATATCGGTACAGAAAGTTCCCCAGGGACCCGGATGGTTGCCGTCAGCGGTCATGTACAACGCCCAGGTGTCTACGAGATCGTTAATGGGACCACCACCTTTAGAGATCTCTTGTACAGCAAAGAGATGTGTGGCGGTATTCGCGACGACAATCAGCTCAAAGCCTTTGTACCTGGCGGAGGTTCTGCTCCCTGGTTCACTCCCGATCAGCTCGACTTGCCCTTCGAGGCCAGCCAGGTAGGACCGCAAGGATCGATGCTTGGGTCAGGTGCCATCGTGGTGATGGATGAAACCACTGATATTCCTGCAGCAGCCCTTACCCTCACCAAGTTCTACGCGCATGAGTCGTGCGGCAAGTGTGTGCCATGCCGAGAAGGCGGTACCTGGCTTGAGCAAATACTTCGACGCGTAGTCGACGGTCGCGGGACGCCCCGCGACCTCGAACTACTTATCGAGGTTGGTGAAACCATCTGCCCCGGCGACTTTCCTCATGCAGCAGTCCCATCCAAGGGCATCGAAGCAGTTCCGTTTCCATACCAGATGACGACGATTTGCTTCGTCGGACCTTCCGCCTTCGCTCCCATCCACTCAGCGCTCACCCTCTTCAGAGAAGAGTTCGAAGCGAAGGTTGCAGGCAACGAAAACACGACAACGATCGAGGTGACGATCGATGTCTGATATGCCGCCAAGCGAAGTGGTCATCACCATCAATGGTGCAGAAGTAGAAGCTCACCCAGGCGAAATGCTGATCGCTGCCGCTGACCGAGTGGGCGTTCACATTCCCCGATTTTGTTACCACGAACGAATGTCGTCCGTAGGTATGTGCAGGATGTGCCTTGTCGATGTGGACACAGGTCGCGGACCCATGCTGCAACCATCTTGTATGGTCCCAGTTTCTGAAGGGATGGTTGTAGACAGCAAGTCTGAGGACACCAGACGAGCCCAGGAAGGGATTCTTGAGTTCCTCCTTGTGAACCATCCTCTGGACTGTCCAGTTTGCGATAAAGGTGGCGAATGTCCGCTTCAAGACCAAACTGTGGCCTACGGACCCGGCGAATCCCGCTTCATTGAAGAGAAACGTCATTACGAAAAACCCATTCCAATCTCAGATCTTGTTCACCTAGATAGGGAACGCTGCATCCTGTGCGACCGCTGCACCCGGTTTGCCGACGAGATCGCCGGTGATCCATTAATCCAGTTCACAGAACGTGGAAACGCCACGCAGGTATTAACTTTTCCGGATGAACCCTTCAGTTCCTATTTCTCTGGCAACACGGTCCAACTATGTCCCGTAGGTGCACTCACCGCGGCGCCCTACAGATTCAAGGCTCGGCCTTGGGACCTAGAACAAGTCGAATCAACCTGCACGACGTGTTCCCTGGGATGTCGGGTCGCTGTGCAGTCCTCACGGAACGAACTCGTCCGATACCTAGGAGTAGATGTCGAGTCCGTGAACCATGGATGGCTTTGCGACAAAGGCCGATTTAACTATGAAGCGGTCAACAGTGACGACCGCCTGACCACCCCGCTGATTCGAGATAAACACGACCAACACCAGTTGCTTGGCACTGATTGGGGCTCAGCATTAGCCCAAGCCGCCCAAGCCATACAGGAGGCGGGCCCCGAACGGGTAGGAATAATTGGTGGGTCACAACTGACTAACGAAGACGCGTACGTCTGGGCAAAATTAGCTCGCACGGTTGTCGGAACCGACAACGTCGATGCCCAATTAGGGGACGGCATGCCCGCCGATGTTGTGTTGGGTCTCCCACCAGCGACGATCAACGACGCATGTGAGGCGGACACGGTTCTGATCGTTGGCCCTGACCTCAAAGAGGAACTTGCGATTCTGCATCTTCGGCTTCGCGTCGCCACCAAAGGTAAAACCAGCGTCATAGAGATAGGGCCAACTGCCACAGGCGCCGGCGCATACGCACAGCGTTCCATTCGCTGCCGGTCCGGCGAGGCAGCAAGGACCCTGCTAGCTCTCTTAGAAGGTGACGATCCGCTCGGGAGACAACTTCGAGAAGGATCAGTGGTAGCGGTCGTAGGTCGAGCATCGATGGCCGAATCAGCCACACCGTCCTTGGAGGTTGCGTCGGTGATCTGCGACCGACTACCCCATGCCACGTTCCTGCCTGCGCTTAGACGCGGCAACGTGCGAGGGGCGTTAGATATGGGACTTGCACCCGGGATCCTTCCCGGTCGAACAACCATGGATCAACCAAGCGAATCTCTGACCGATAAATGGAAGAACATCCCCAAAACAACCGGGCTTGACACCACAGGCATGCTCCAAGCAGCGGCATCTGGTCGACTCGACACACTTATATTGCTGGGCGCCGATCCGTTACGCGACTTCCCTGATCGAAACCTCGCCGCGGAAGCTTTTCAATACGCAACAACAATCATCGCGATCGACAACTTCATCACTGACTCCGTTGCACAAGCTGACGTGATATTGCCAAGTACTGCTTACGGCGAACAGGGCGGTACCACGACAAATATTGAGGGACGAATTAGCCGCCTAACCCCAAAGGTCACTCCTCCTGGCACGGCACGCGATGACTGGATGATCGCTGCCGAGCTGGCGTGGCGTTTAGGCGGCGACATCGGTCTTGGTTCACGAGAGGAAATCTGGCGCGAAATCGAACAAGTCGCGCCGAGCCATGCGGGTGTGACTGTTGAACGCATTTGTGGTCCCGAAGCCCACGAAGGCATTCTCGTCGAAGGAACTTCCATAGAACCGACGTTGCCGCCGCCGCAAGAGTCGCCGGTCATCGATGGCTACGGGTTGCGACTCGTAAGCGGACGCAAACTGTGGGACGCGGGTACAAACGTCAGCCATAGCCCTTCATTGAAACATCTGGCAGAAGAATCGACGTTAAGAGTTCATCCCAGTGACCTACAACGTTTAGGGGTATCAAGTGGAGCCAGCGTCCGAGTCATCTCAACTCGAACAACCGAAATACTCGTAGCGGTCGAAGATGAGTCGATCCTTCGAGGCACCGCGGTGCTCCCGTTCAACCAGCCAGGGGGCGGGGCAAACCGATTTATCGACGCTACGGCCCTCGTCAACGACATTCGAATCGAAACGTTGTGACCGGCGATCCCCTGTACCTCGACGGTGTTGACCTTACTGATGTTGGCATTACGATCGTCAAAGTTCTGGTCGCGTTTACCTTCCTGCTTATCGCCACGATGTTCATGGTTTGGTTCGAACGGAAACTGATCTCGGACATGCAAAACCGGATAGGTCCCAACGTGGCCGGACCTTGGGGCTTGTTACAGACCTTTGCTGATGGTGTGAAATTCTTTTTTAAGGAAGACCTTCGGCCCGAAAATGCTGACCCACTCGTCTTTCGGTTGGCACCGTACATCTCAGCAGTGACTGCATTTCTGTCCTTTGCGATTGTGCCTATAGGCGGTTCGTTCGGTGGTGATTCTTCGGGGACAGTCACTATCTTCGGCCGGGAAACCTACCTCCAAGTAGCTGATCCCCCAATCGGCATTCTGCTGCTTTTAGCAATGTCGTCGGTAGCTGTCTACGGAGTGATGCTCGCAGGGTGGGCGTCTGGATCTAAGTATCCGCTTATCGGATCCGTCCGCGCCTCGGCACAAGCCATTTCTTATGAGGCCGCGCTGGGTATGGCCACCGTTGTTGTCGTGGTACTCGCGGGGACGCTTTCCACTCATGGCATCGTTGCCGCTCAGTCGGGCGGGATTACCCGATGGTTCCTCGTTTCTTCGGGGATTGTCCCATTCATTGTTTTCCTCATTGCGGCGACCGCCGAACTCAATCGCCCGCCCTTTGACCTAGTAGAAGCTGAACAAGAACTGGTCGGCGGATTTCACACCGAATATTCCTCCATCCGTTTCGCCTTGTTCTTTCTTGCTGAGTTCATGAACGTAATCACCATGTCAGCAATCATGGTCACCTTGTTCTTTGGCGGGCCCGCTGGCCCAATCTTCTTCGGCATGATCTGGCTTTGGCCCACGATGTGGTTCCTGCTCAAAGTGCTCGCGTTCCTGTTTGTTTTCGTGTGGTTCCGAGCAACCCTTCCAAGACTTCGCTATGACCAATTAATGCATCTCGGATGGAAGCTGCTTATCCCACTCATTCTCTTCTGGCTGATGTTCATCAGTCTGAAAGAACTGCGCGCCGCCTACGACTGGAACTGGGTGGTGACCTATGGAGCCGCATTGGTTGCTCTAGCCATAGGGGCATCTCTGCTTGTCGTAGCGCTGCGAGCCGGTGACCGGGCATACCAGGAAGAGCTGGAGGAGGTGTAATGGGGTACCTCAACGGCTTCAAGGTGACATTCATGAAGCTTTTCGAAGAACGGGTCACCACGGAATACCCCAAAGAAAAACGCCCAAAACCCTCACGATTCCATGGCCGGCACGTCCTTAACCGATACGAGGACGGTATGGAAAAATGTATCGGCTGCGAGCTATGTGCTGGAGTGTGTCCGGCCCAGTGCATTTACGTCCGAGGTGCCGATAACCCTGAGGCAGACCCCGTGTCGCCAGGGGAGCGCTACGGCTACGTCTATGAGATCAACTATCTCCGATGCATCCACTGTGACCTCTGTGTTGAAGCTTGCCCCACCGAAGCAATCACTGAATCGAAGTTGTTCGAATTCAGCTTTTCTAATCGAGCAGACGCGATCTACACCAAAGCCGAATTGGTTGTCGATGACAAAGGTCTGCCTCGGCGGCAACCCTGGGAACTGTGGCACAAAGGGGATGATGTCGCCACATCCGGTTGGATGCGAGCCACGGCGTCAGCGGGAAACCCCGATTACGAAAACCGGATCGGCTGGAGCGGAGAACTTGGTTACGGAGTTCGAACCCCAGAGAAAGGCCAACATCGAGGCACAAATTCAGGAGACGATCACTAGTGGTCGACACGCTCGTCTTCATCGTTGCTGCCGTGGTCTGCCTCGTCGGAGCGTTAGGCGTAGTCCTTGCTCGCAATCCTGTCCACTCAGCACTGATGCTAGTGATGACACTTTTTGGGGTAGCCGTCCAATTTGTTGCTCAGGAAGCGCATTTCCTTGCCGCAGTCCAGGTCATTGTTTACGCCGGCGCGATTGTCGTCTTATTTCTTTTTGTCATCATGTTGCTGGGAGTCGATCGAGCCCAGAGTCTGGAGATGTCATTCCTGCCCGTCCAGAGATGGGCAGCCCTCTTGTTTGCCTCGGGTTCGCTGGCAGTTGTCGTAGCGCTGATACTTGCGGTCGGAGAGCCTGTTACTGGACTTGAAGCGATGGGAGGTGCGCTCGGGAGCACTGACGACGTTCGACTTCTCGCCCGCTCACTCTTTTCTGACTACGTGTACGCCTTTGAACTCACCTCCCTGTTGCTGGTAATCGCTGTGATCGGGGCTGTTGTTCTGGTTCGCAAACCCAGAGAAACGGACGCAGTAGTTGCGGAAGACAGGGGTGATGCCTAATGGAAGTCACCACCGGCTGGTACCTAGTCCTAGGAGCCTTACTGTTCGTGATCGGCGGCACTGGTTTGCTGATACGGCGGAATCCACTCGTAATGCTCATGTGCGTCGAATTGATGCTCAACGGGGTCAATCTTAGCTTTGTCGCATTCTCCCGAACACTCGGTGACGTTGGCGGACAGACAGTTGTGTTTTTCGTACTGGTAGTTGCTGCTGCTGAAGTAGTAGTCGGCTTGGGATTGGTGGTGGCTATTCTTCGACGCCAGCCAGGCACGACGGCCGACGATCTTTCGGCGCTCAAGGGGTGATGAGGTGGTTGAACTAGTCTGGCTCGTCCCCGCGCTGCCGCTGATCGGGTTCGTTCTCTTACTCGCAGTAGGAAACTCACTGGGAGAGCCCCGCGCAGGGTGGCTTGCTACCACGGCTGCGGGCGCTTCATTTGTAGTGACATTGGTGGTCTTCATCGGGCTGCTTGGCCGGGATAGCCACAGTGGCGAACGTTCCTACGAACTCGTTCTTTTCAAATGGCTCCCCGCGGGGTCCCTTCAAGTAGACGCGGGCTTTTTGGTCGATCCGCTGTCGATCACCATGGCACTTTTCGTCACGGGCGTCGGAGCTCTAATCCACTTGTACTCCATCGGCTACATGCACGGAGATCCGAAGTATTCAAAGTTCTTCCTCTACCTCAACCTCTTTCTCTTCTCGATGCTGATGCTTGTTTTCGGCAACAACTTGGTGGTCACCTTCCTTGGGTGGGAAGGCGTAGGTGCGTGTTCATACTTCCTAATTTCTTTCTGGCATCAGCGAGAAAGTGCAGCCACCGCAGGAAAAAAGGCGTTCGTGACTAACCGCGTAGGCGACTGGGGTTTCATGGTGGCAACGTTCGCCATCTGGTCAGCATTAGGCACCGTCACCTACACAGAAATCGCGCAGTCGCCTGCCATGGCAACAGCGACCGGAACAGCCATCTCCCTGCTGCTATTTGTCGCTGCGGCAGGCAAATCCGCTCAATTGCCCCTTTCTGTCTGGCTACCCGATGCCATGGAAGGTCCCACGCCGGTGTCGGCCATGGTCCACGCCGCGACGATGGTGACCTCCGGCGTGTATCTGCTGGTACGAATGAACAACGTCCTCACAGATGACGCTCTGCTGATTATCGCTGTTGTTGGCGCGGCCACAGCCCTATTCGCTGCCCTGTGTGCGGTAGCCCAACACGACATCAAAAAGGTGCTCGCGTACTCGACCATCAGCCAACTCGGTTACATGTTCCTGGCGATCGGTTCAGGAGCATACGTAGCGGCGATCTTTCACGTCATAACGCACGCATTCTTCAAGGCACTTTTGTTTCTCGGCTCGGGTTCAGTCATCCACGGCATGGGTGATGAACAAGACATGCGGAAAATGGGAGCCCTTCGCCTTGCCATGCCGATCACAGCGGCCACCTTCATCGTGGGATGGCTTGCGATCGCCGGGGTTCCACCATTCGCAGGGTTTTGGTCAAAAGACGAAATTTTGCTCGCAGCTTGGGAACAACACAACATTGGCCCACTTCTCTGGGGTGTAGGACTTGTTACAGCGCTCCTCACCGCTTATTACATGAGCCGACAGGTCATCCTCGTCTTCTTCGGGAAACAGCGCTGGGATGAAGAGGCGCACCCACACGAGTCCTCTTGGACGATGACAGCTCCACTTTGCGTTCTTGCCGGAGCAGCGGCCGTCGGCGGAGTCATCAACCTTCCACTCGTCAAAGACTGGCTCGTTCTTGAACACTTTCTGGAGCCGATTTTCAATCACCCCCACCATTTCTCATCCGGGACTCTCACCAAAATCGCATTGGCGGTGATCTCGGTAGCTGCAGGAATTGTCGGGATCTTCTTTGCGGTTATGGCTTGGTTAACCAAACGAATCCCAAACGATCGCCTCGAACCCGAGTTCCTTGAAAACGCAATGTATGTCGACGCAACATACGCGCGCGTCGTCGAGGGGATCGGCACTTCTGGATTTCAGGGAACGGCGAACGTGGATGAACGATTTGTGGATGGCGCCGTCAACGGCATAGGAAAACTCACCCTGAAAATAGGTCAGTTGATTCGACCCGCCCAGTCTGGATACATCCGGAACTACGCCGTCGGCGTAGCAATGGGTGCTCTTGTGATAATCGTTCTTCTGACCTGGGGGTTGCTGCGGTGATTGAACTCCTCTCAGCTCAAAGCGGACCAGCATTCCCTGTTTTGAACGCCATAATCATCGTCCCGGCTCTCGGTGCTCTCGTAGTAGTGCTTTTGCCCAACAGCAGACCCGAGATGATGCGACCGATCGGGGCAATCTTCTCCTCCATTGCTGGAGCTATGTCGCTCTATGTAATGGCACAGTTCTCCGGTCACGATCCCGGGTTCCAATTCGAGTCAATCCAATCGTGGATCCCGGCTCTAGGCATCAACTGGCACGTAGGTGTGGATGGCATATCTCTCTGGTTGGTTGTCCTCACCGGGCTCATCACGCCGATAGTGCTTCTAGGAGTCGACCCACATCACAACCCGAAGCCATACACCGCCTGGCTGTTGTTGTTGCAGGCTGGCTCCTTTGGCGCATTCCTGTCACTTGACCTCTTCTTGTTCTTCGTCATGTTCGAGATCGTTCTCGTACCGATGTACATGCTGATTGGTGGCTGGGGCTATGACGATCGTCGCTACGCAGCCACGAAGTTCTTTCTATACACGATGGCTGGTTCCGCACTCATGCTTGTCGCCATCATCAGCGTTGCGACCTTGAGCGCAGGGGATCAGGGAATCACTTTTAACGTTATTGAACTCGCGCAACGCCAAGCTCTATCAACAAACACGGCTCGCTGGTGTTTCTTAGCTTTCGCCCTGGCCTTCGTTATCAAAGTGCCGATCGTCCCGGTTCATACATGGCTACCTGACGCACACACACAGGCACCGACCGCGGGGTCGGTAGTTCTAGCTGCCGTGATGTTGAAATTAGGTACCTACGGGCTGCTGCGTTTCGGTCTCTACCTTTTCCCCGAAGCATCAGTCTGGTCTGCGCCTACCCTGGCGACGCTGGGGGTAATAGGCGTCGTATACGGCGCCGTTGTCGCCACGATGCAAAAAGACCTCAAGAGGCTCGTGGCGTATTCCTCAGTAGCTCATATGGGGTTCATCGTTTTAGGCATCTTCGCTTTCACCACCCAGAGCCTGGAGGGCGGGGTGCTGCAGATGGTTAACCATGGCCTGTCAACGGGGGCTCTCTTCCTGCTCGTAGGAATGCTCTATGAGCGAAGAAAAACGCGAGCTATTGAAGAACTCAGTGGCATCCAATCAGCAGCCCCAATCTTTGCAGGGTTCTTCACCATCGTGATGCTCTCATCTATCGGCGTTCCTGGCTTGAACGGGTTCGTCGGCGAATTCCTGATTTTAATTGGTTCGTACGACACCCGTCGCTGGTGGACCATTATCGCGGCCACCGGCGTCATCCTCGCAGCCCTCTACCTTCTATGGGCATACCAGCGTGTTTTCCATGGTGAGCCAACGCCCGCGGACGAAGCTACCCCCGACTTGACACTAAAAGAGGGTTTGATCCTCGCTCCATTTGTTGTCGGAATAGTTTTCCTCGGCGTCTACCCCAAGCCTGTACTTGATCGAATTGAACCAGCAGTGAATGGGCTAATCGCTCACATCGAAAACCATTCCGATTATGAGCGCCCCAACCCCGCAGACCCGGTCGTCGTAGATCACAACCAGTCCAGCAAGGACGACCACTGATGAGTCTTCTACCTCTAGTGGGGTTCACCGGGCCGTCCATTGACTGGTGGGCCCTCCTCCCGCAGGTCATCCTCCTGGGCGCAGCATTGCTGATTTTGCTCGTTAGCGCTCTAGCTCCCCAACGAACCTCTACCAGCTTCGCAACCGCAACAACTGTCTGCGCATCGGTTATCGCATGCATCGTGGCCTTCGGATTGTGGAACGATATAAAAAACGAAGGCCCTTCGGCGTCCATAGCGTCCGCTCTGGCCGTCGACGGTTTCAGCATCTTCTTTACAATGTTGGTGCTCATAGCGCTGACTATTACGGCTTTGCTCGCCCACAGCTATTTGGGTCGCGAAGGGATAGACCCCCCAGAATTCCACGCTCTCCTTCTCTGCTCAGCCGCCGGGGCCATCGTCATGGCTTCCGCAAATGACCTCATTGTTATATTCCTCGGCCTGGAAGCGCTGTCCATTGGGTTGTACGTCATGATCGCGATGCACGCTCGCCGCCCAGAAGCCCGCGAGTCCGCGATGAAATACTTCGTGCTCGGAGCATTCAGCTCAGCCTTTCTGCTTTACGGCATAGCTCTGACCTACGGCAGTACGGGGTCCACCAACTTGATACACATCCGCGACTACCTAAACGCGGTGGTATTCCGAGATGAACACCTCCTGATGGCCGCAATGGCGTTGCTTCTCGTGGGCTTCTCGTTCAAAGTCGCCGCTGCTCCCTTCCACTTCTGGGCTCCCGACGTTTACCAAGGAGCCCCGAGTCCGGTGACTGGATGGATGGCGTCAATTGCTAAAGCAGCAGGTTTCGCGGCTCTTCTACGGATCTTCTTCGCCGCATTTGCAAACTATGACGCCGACTGGTCTCCCATCGTCGCAGTTCTCGCAGTCCTCACCTTGCTCGTCGGTGCCGTGATGGCGATCCTGCAGAGTGACGTGAAGCGCATGCTGGCTTTCTCGTCAGTCAGCCATGCCGGCTACGTGCTTGTAGCTGTGCAGTCAGCTAGCGCTAGTGGTACCTCCGCAGCCCTGTTCTACCTATTCACGTACACGTTCATGGTTCTGGGTAGCTTCGCCATCGTCGGGGCAATGGGTACCGATGGAGAACACCCCCTTGACAGATACGCGGGTCTCGGTCGCAGCCGGCCTGTCCTGGCCATGACCTTTACTATTCTCCTACTCGCTCAGGCGGGAGTGCCGCTTACCTCGGGTTTCGTGGGAAAGTTCCAGGTCATCGCGGCTGCTGTTGAGGATCGCGGCTATGTCTTAGCGGCGGTTGCGATGCTCAGTGCAGTCATCAGCGCGTTCATGTATCTACGAATCGTGATGGCTATGTATGTTGCGGATGATGAGGTCGAAGGACCGTCCCCAACGCTGCATTGGACCGTGTCCATTGTCCTAATTGGGGTCACCGGCTTCACCCTCCTAATTGGGATTGTGCCCCAATTTCTGATCGAATTTGCCGAGGATGCCGTACCAGTGCTGATTCGGGGATGACATTGTCCACTCCAGAAAACCGAGTCCACGCAGCCCGTACCGCGAGAATCAAGAATCGTGGCCAAAAATCACGTCTTTTGTCTCCGCGGCGAGGTAGCTTTCTCTACGTCCGGAACCCGCGGAACGAGGCACCGCGTTGGGTTTTGGAAAGCCCCGAAACCCCTAACTAGCCTCGCTAATCTTGTCGGAACTACTGCGGAGCTACCTGACCGTCGCCATATTCGGTGTTGCGGCTATAGCAATGGCTGGGGCGATGTTGACTATCGCACGAATCCTTCGTCCGAAGCGACCGACCGCACAAAAGCTGATGGCGTATGAAAGCGGTGTCGACCCTGTAGGAGGAGACTGGGCCCAAAGTCAGATCCGGTATTACGTCTTCGCTGTTCTGTTTGTTCTTTTCGATGTAGAGGCAGTCTTTATTTTCCCCTGGGCGACTCGGCTGGAGATCTACGGCACCTTCGGCTTGGTTGAGATGGCCATCTTCATTTTCATTCTTGTATTGGGCTTGTTCTACGCCTGGCGCAAGGGTGTTCTGCGGTGGGTCTGAAAGGGGCTGCCTAAATGGGACTTATTGACAAGGGCAAGATGCCCAAACCCCTTAGCTGGTTGCTGAACTTCGGACGGGCCCGTTCGCTATGGGTTTACCAATGGGGCTTGGCGTGTTGTGCGATTGAAATGGGCGCGGCCTTTGGCTCACCTCGTTACGACGTGATGCGCTTGGGTGTCATCCCGTTTCCGGCTAGCCCCCGACAAGCTGATCTGGTTGTAGTTTCGGGAACCGTTACCGACAAAATGGCTCCAGTGATTCTTCGTCTGTATGAACAGATGCCAGAACCGAAATATGTGATTTCCATGGGTTCGTGTGCCAACTGCGGTGGGCCTTATTGGGACAGCTATTCGGTGACGAAAGGTGTCGACCAAATCATCCCAGTCGACGTGTACGTGCCCGGGTGTCCCCCTCGACCTGAAGCCCTCCTCGAAGGCATAGTCCTGCTGCAAGAACGAATTCAGCATGAAGATATTAGTGAAAAATGGCGCGGTCAGCCCATAGTGGTGGAGGGCTGACTTCATGGATGAGGAACAGAGCAGCGAAGAAACTTCCGCTCCGGATGAAAAAAGAGAGAACCTGTTAGCTGAGCTTTCCGAAAACCTCGGAGAAATGCTCATTGACTCGTATTTGCGTCCCCACGAGGACCTGTGGTTGAGAGTACGGATTGAGAACTGGCAGGACGCCGTGAAAATTGCCAAGGCGGCAGGATTTACCTACTTCGGCTTTCTTTCAGCTATCGACTGGGACATTGCCCCAGACGGCCGATATGAGAACACGGAGTTTGATGGGGGGCTTGTCGAAGAAGACGACGACCCCGTCGAACTCGATACATCCACCGGCTACGCGGGTGGCGACTCCAGATTCCAACTCTTGGCGCAACTGAACTCGCTTGATCGGCAGATGGGTCTGATCCTGAAAGCCGATCTAGGGGACAACCTGGTCGTCGACACCATTCGCGACGTCTTCCCCGGGGCCGACTGGCATGAGCGAGAAACCCACGAAATGTTCGGCATCGTCTTCCGAGGTCACCCGACGCTGCATCCGTTGTATCTGCCGACCGAGTTTGAAGGCCATCCCCTACGTAAAGATTTTCCGTTACTAGCCCGACAGGTGAAGCCGTGGCCTGGGGTTGTCGATATCGAAGAAATCCCCGAGCACCTAGAAGCTCAACTAGAAGCCGAAGTCATGGCCGCCTTCGAAGCCGAAGGAGGTGAAGTATGACAGCTACCTCCGATCGCGAACAGATGGCTTACGTGACTGCTCAAGCCGCTGATGCTCGGATAAACGTCGAGCTTGATACCGGAGATATGACACTGAATATTGGACCTCAACACCCCGCGACGCACGGAACGTTGCGGATTGCCTGCCGGCTTGACGGAGAACAGGTAGTCGTCGCGGAACCGATCATGGGCTACATGCATCGCGGCTACGAAAAGCTCTGTGAGGTCCGGACCTACCCCCAATGCACCACCCTCATTAATCGAATCGACTGGCTCGGCAGTTTCGCCAATGAAGTCCCGTTCATCCTCGCGGCAGAACGTCTAATGGAAGTGGAGGCGCCCCCCCGAGCCCAATGGATCCGCACGATCCTGTTCGAACTCAGCCGTATCGCCAACTTGGCGCTCTTCCTGGGCGACATGGGTGTCCAAATTGGGGCACTTACTCCTGTTTTCTTCGCGTTCCGTGACCGCGAGCGAGTCCTTAACCAAATCGAGGAAGTCACGGGCGGTCGCTTTCACCCGAATTTTGATCGGATAGGCGGACTGAAAGATGACATTCCCAAGGGTTGGACTGATGAAACCCGCTCCGTAATGACGAAAATGCGGACCTTCTGCGACGAAATGGAAGACTTGCTGGTTGGTAACGAAATCTTTCAAGCACGATGCAGAGGTGTCGGCGTGATCCCTGGCGACGTGGCGATGGGACACGGACTCTCGGGTGCAAACCTTCGCGCTAGTGGAATCGACTGGGATCTCCGCCGCGATGCCAACCCGGGTCTGGCATGGGATCAGATTGATTGGCGAGTATGGACCCACCCCGACGGTGATTCGTTTGCTCGTTACTGGGTTCGTCTACAAGAAACACGCGAAGCGACACGAATTGTTGACCAACTTCTTGACGGAATTCCGAGTGGGCCGATCATGGCTAAGGTCCCCAGGATCATCAAAGTGCCTGCAGGTGAAGCCTACGTCTCAACAGAAAATCCGCTTGGCGAAATGGGCTATTACATCGTCAGCAAAGGCGACCTCGGGCCGTTCAGAGTGAAGATCCGAACGCCCAGCTTTAACAACATCTCTGTCGTTCCGTGGGTCATGAAGGGCGTCTATGTGCCTGACGTGATCACCATTTTGGGTTCTCTGTACTTCATCTTGGGAGATATCGACCGGTGATGTCACTGCTCGCCCTCCCGTATTGGCAAGAAACCGCCATCAAGCTTGGCCTAGCCCTCGCGGTGATTCCGGCGACCTCGTTGATTCTCGTCTACCTTTTCCTTTTCAAAATGATGGCCTTTATGCAGAGCCGTCTCGGACCCAACGA
>DASCSY010000014.1:0-23700 GCA_034399415.1 Acidimicrobiales bacterium | reverse complement strand
GATCAGCCTGTGTTCATTGGGCTAGATGACACCGGTCGTAGCTCGGTTCCTTGCGACGTCAGTCGCTGGGAAGCCGACCACCTCGTTGTGGTAGTTGCTGACACTCTCACCGAAGCCCGCCAAGCTTCAACTCTGATCCGAAGCGAGTGGGAACAACTTCCCATAGCCGACAATGTCGTCGCGGCCCGCACAGATGAAATTCTCGTGCATCCGGGCTCAACAACTAACACCTACCACGAACTGCGAATCCGTAAGGGAGACACCAAAAAGGGAATGGCGGCGGCTGACGTAATTATCGAAGGTAACTACGAACTTCCGCACCAGGAGCACGCGTACTTGCAAGTGGAGGCTGCGACTTCCTGGGTCGATAGTGACGGACGAGTCACCGTAGAGACGGGAGGTCAATGGATCCACGAGGATCGGGAACAAATTGCTCACGCCCTTGATGTTGACCCCGAAGAAGTGCGTGTCCGATACGCCTCTATTGGAGGCGCTTTCGGTGGCAAGGAGGACATGAGCCTCCAAATCGTTCTGGCGGCAGCGACCAGCAAACTCAAGAAGTTAGGGATCAACCGACCGGTACATTGCAGTTGGTCTCGCGAAGAGTCAATCGTTGGACATCACAAACGTCATCGGGCAACTGTCCACGCTCGTCTGGGCGCGACCACTCAAGGGATCATTACCGCAGTAGAGGCTGACGTTTGGCTTGACGCGGGTGCGTACAACTACACCTCAAACAAGGTGCTTGGGAATCTTCATCTGTCAATAGCTGGAGCGTACGAGGTCCCAAACGCCCGCATCGATAGTAAAGCTGTTTACACCCACAGCGTCCCGGGGGGCGCGTTCCGTGGATTTGGCGGCCCACAGGGCACCTTCGTTGCCGAATCACAAATGAACAAGCTCGCCGGCGCGTTAGGGATTGACCCGCTGATCCTGCGTCGACAAAACGCTCTAACTGATACCTCTGCCGGTATCACCCAGTCGGGCCTTCCCGAGGGTGTCGGTGTTACACGCGTTATCGATGCGTGCGCCGAAAGAGCCCCAACGTCAACAAAACCTGCCTCCATCGAACCATTTCGGTCAATCGCCTCCCTACCCGCCGCAACTGACCAGCTGCGACGTGGCCGAGGCTTTGCAGTTGGAATGAAAAACGTGGGTTTCAGTTTCGGTGCTCCAGAAGCTTGCGAAGCGGACGTCATATTTCATGGCGAGATGGACGATGAACGTCCCGCTGAAGTCGAATTTTTTCATAGCGCCGCAGAAGTCGGGCAAGGAGTTCACACCGCTCTGGTCCAGATGGTTGCTGACGCCGCAAACATCCATACAGCTCAAGTCCACGCGACGTTCAGCGACACTGCGACTGGGGGTGATTCGGGGTCGGCATCCGCGTCGCGTCTCACCTTCATGGCAGGAAATTCGGTGTTGGGGGCGGTCGAGGAAGCGGAAAAGGCATGGGCTGACGGCGCACGCCCAGCTCTGGGACATTTCCGTTACACACCGCCAGCAACTGAGCCCTTAGATCCGCAGACGGGTGTCGGCCAACCCAATTTCTGTTACGGGTATATGGCCCAAGCAGTGGAGTTAACAGTTGATGTCGGAACGGGCCACGTACGCGTTGACCACGTTCTTTCAGTGCACGATGTTGGCAAGGCAATTCATCCGCGCATGCTTGTCGGCCAGATTGAGGGGGCTATTGCTCAGGCGCACGGTTACGCGCTTAGTGAACAACTAGTCCTCGAAAACGGCAGAATACAAAACCCGCGCTTATCTCAATACTTAATCCCCGGTATTGGCGACGTACCAGCGAAAATAGAGTGCGTGATTCTAGAAGCTCCGGACCCGTTGGGTCCGTGGGGTGCGCGGGGGGTCGCTGAGATGCCTTTTATTACCTACGTCCCTGCGGTTACCGCTGCCATCCATGATGCAACCGGTGTGTGGATCAATACTTTCCCACTCACGCCGTCAGTGGTCCTTGAACATCTCGCTTCGACAAATCTGTAAACCCAGTTACGGCATGGTTTCAAGCGCGGCGAACAGCCGCTCGGCTTGCTCGGCAGCTTTGGCGCGTATTTCCGCGGCATCGACACGGGTTGCGACTCCATTAGCCACAACAACTTCCCCCGAGACTTCGACTGAAATCGGGCGAATGCTCGTGTGATATGCAAGACGCCACGGGTCGACCGGTTGATCTGACCATATGACCCTGTCTTCGGTGGCTTCGGGGGCGAGTAGATAGCCCCCTTCTAACCATTCCCACACTAAATCTGGGGTCACCGTCACATCGCGTTCACGGGCACATGCATACGCAACTCGAAATTCGTCAAGCATGGCTGCCCCAATCCCGTCGGTTCCCAAAGCGATGGGGAGTCCAAGCCGACTGGGTGCGGCGTACCCGACGGAGTTGTTCATATTGGAGCGCGGATTGTGGGCCAAGTGCCCACTCAAGCCGTGGCCGTCGGGTAGGTGGACACCGTGGACCAGGAGCCAACTCATCCGGGTTAAGCCTTGCAGGCGATCGGCTGCGTCAATGTCATCAACTCCTTCAGCGACATGAATGTGGACACCTACGCCATGCTGTTCAGCCAGTTCGGTAGCGGCGAGCAGTGTGTCCTGCTCGCAGGTAAACGAGGCGTGAACGCCCACCATACCGTTTCCGCCTTGGGCTAAAAATCGGGAGTTTTCTTGCAGCCCGCGGCTTGCTCCTTCCGCCCCATGGCGGTCGGTGATGCCGTAGGAGCAGTTGACGCGAACACCAACTTCGGCGCACGCATTGGCGATGACGTCCAACGAACCTTCAATCGCGTTCGGTGACTCGTGATGATCAACTATCGCGGTGGTGCCTGATTCGAGCGCCTCAAGAGCCCCTAGTTTCGCGGACCATTCCAACATTTCGAGATCCAATGCACGGTCTAGTCGCCACCACACAAGTTCCAAGATTTCACGGAAGGTTCGGGGAGTTCGGAGAGGTGCTGGCATACCCCGTGCAAGTGTGCTGTAGAGGTGATGATGAGCACAGACGAGTCCGCTGGTTTCGTTGGGTGGGCGACTCTTCAAGTCCACGCGTCAGCTCGTTCGCGGTTGGCGAGATTTCGCATTGGCAGTTCGTTGGGCCAGGGCTCTCCGCTCGCTCGGATAGCGGCGGCTACTGCACCGGCGGTGGGGACAAGACCGATTTCTCCGACTCCTTTAATTCCGTACGGTGCGCCTGGTTGGGGGGATTCAACGATGATCACTTCAACGGGTGGCATGTCTTTGGGTCGGATGATGTCCAAACTGCGAAGAGTGGTGTTTGTCGGGTAACCCGAAGAGTCGGTTGGGAATCCTTCAGACAGCGCATACCCCAGTCCCATGTGCACCGCTCCCTCGATCTGCCCTTCACATAAGAGTGGGTTGACGGCTCGACCGACATCATGTGCTGCAACAACCCGTCCGACGTTGCCATTGTTGGGGTCCAGCACCGCGACTTGCGCGGCGTACCCGAACGTCGAATGAATAACGGGGTGTTCGAGGCCTTCGCTAAGTGAGTTCGTCCAATTCACCCGGTAGCTGCCTTCATAATCGATACCGATTTTGCACTCATCGAGGAGGGCTGCCCGGCAAGCATCTTGGACCGCGCCTGCCCCCATGAGTGTTCCGCGACTCCCGGTTGTCTGACCCGCTCCCAATTCACGAGTTGAGTCGACGATGACTTGGATTTGGTCGGCTGCGACGCCTAGTTCTTCAACGGCAACTTGAAGTGCGACATTGTGCACACCTTGACCCATCTCAGTCCAGCAGTGCCGAACTTCCACAACACCGTCATCACGGAATCGCACTACCGCTTTGGCCAGCTCATCGAAGCCGTTGCCTAGTCCAGAGTTTTTCAAGCCCAAGCCGACCCCTACGGGTAGCCCTAAGTCCATGGCAGCGTCGTAAGAGGGTTTGATTGCGTCGAGACAGGCTCTCGCGCCAAGGCAGCCGTCGTCCATGATTTGACCGGGGCCCCACACATCCCCTGGGTTGACCACATTTCGCGATCGGATTTCCCATCCGCTGATGCCGACCTGTTCGGCAAGGCGATCCATTATCCCTTCCATTGCGAACTGGGCCTGGTTGGCGCCGAACCCCCGAAACGCTCCACAGACAGGGTTGTTAGTTCGGACTGCTACAGCTTCTACATCTACTGCCTCGAGCACGTAGGGGCCGGTGGCATGACCGGCAGCCCGTTCTAAGACCTTCATACCCACAGACGCGTAAGGCCCAGAATCTCCAAGCATCCGTGCGCGCACAGCAACCAACTTGCCATCAGTGTCGCAGGCTGCGTCGTAAGTCATCCGAATCGGATGTCGTTTCGGATGCATCAGCAACGACTGTTCTCGAGAAAGAGTGACCTGCACGGGACGGTTCAAAAGCCACGCGGACAATGCAGCGTGAACTTGGTTGGACATGTCCTCTTTTCCGCCGAACGCGCCGCCGTTGCTAACTAGTTCGGTGGTGATCACGCTGGGTTCAACATCGAGAACACGAGCTATATCGTCACGATCGTCCCAGATTCCTTGACCTCCGGTGTAGACATGAAGGCCGTGGTCGGCGGGAACAGCGAGGGTGGATTCAGGTTCGAGAAAGGCGTGCTCGACTCTTTGGGTTTGAAATGTTTCCGTGACGACGTGTGCAGCAGTTTTCAGCGCCGCGTCAACATCGCCTCGACTATACGAAGAGGTCGATAAAACGTTTCCGTCCAGACCCCATACCGCGTCTTCCTTGTCGACTACAACTCGAACCGGGTCGGTTTTAGGTTCGTGGACTTGGTAGTCAACGCGCACCAAATCGGCGGCTCTGATAGCGGTGGCGCGGTCGTGAGCGACGACTATCGCCACGACATCTCCAAGATAGGAAGTTCGTCCACCCTCGGGAATCATGACTGGCCAGTCCTTATGGATCAGACCGACACGAGTTTCGCCGGGGATATCTGCCGCTGTGAACACCGCTACTACGCCTTCAACAGCTAGGGCAGCCTCGGTATCAATCGTCAAGATGTCCGCTCTTGCATGGTCGCTGAGCTTCAGTGCACCATGAAGTAAACCGTCGACCTGCATATCGTCAATAAAGGGTCTGGTCCCAGCGGCGAGCGCCTCGGCTTCATATTTGATTCCTCGTGATCCCACTCCTTTCGGCGCCTCCGGTTCGTGTTCCACTCCCGCGGCCAAGTCTTGAATGGCGTCGAGAATTTTCACATAGCCGGTGCATCGACACAGGTGAGCCCCGAGATGGCGTGCGCTTTCGTCACGGGATAACGCCGCACCTTTCTTGTTGATCAACGCTTTCGCGCGAACGATGATCCCCGGGATGCAAAACCCGCATTGCAGCGCTCCATGGACCGCGAAGGCTTCGCAGTAGCGTTGCAGTTCTGCACTATCAAATCCCTCAAGGGTGGTGATGTCTTCACCAGTGGCGCGTTCGAGAGATGTCTGGCATGCCACTCGAGCCTTGTTTCCTACAAGCACCGTGCAACTACCGCATTGTCCTGAAGGGGCGCAGCCATCTTTTGGGGAGATCACAGTAAGTTCGTCGCGCAACGCGGCGAGCAAGTGTTCGTGTTCATCCGATACGTCAACGGACTGGCCGTTCAACCTGAACGAAGTCATAGCTCGTTCTTGGGTTGGGTAATCAAGTTGTACATCTCAGGGCGCCGATAACGACTGAAGTCAAAAAGGGTGTCCTTGTAATGCTTACACCAGTCCAAATCGCAATCGGCGACCACAAGTTCGTCGTCTGTTGTTTCAGCTTCGGCGACAACTTGTCCTGACGGCGCAACGATCATTGATTGCGCCAACGACTCGACTCCTTCCTCCACGCCACCTTTGGCAACTCCAATAACCCAGGTTCCGTTCTGATACGCGCCTGCTTGCATAACAAGGCGGTTGTGGAAGGACTGCAAAGGATTTTGTGACGGATCGGGTGCGTAATGGATCGGAGTGTTGTACCCAATTAGGACCATCTCAACGCCTTGGAGTGCCATGACACGGTACGTCTCGGGCCAACGTCGGTCGTTACATATCGCCATCCCGATTATCCCATCAAAGGCCTCCCAGACACTGAATCCGTCTGGGCCCTCGTCGAAGTAGCGTCGTTCCAAGTGTTGGAATGGTCGATCCGGTTCGTGTTCTTCATGCCCGGGTAGGTGAACCTTGCGGTACTGGCCAACAATCGACCCGTCTCGCTCAACGAGAACCGAACTGTTGTAGCGCCGCCCATCGGAAGTGAGTTCCGCGTAACCGAGATAAAACCCGACTCCAAGCGACTTTGCCTCATCAAAGAGACGTTGAGTCTGAGGCCCGGGCATTTCGGTTTCGTAATAGGAGTCAAGTTCCTCGGGAACATCGTCTAAATACCAGCGAGGGAAAAAGGTAGTCAGTGCTAATTCGGGGAAGGCGACCAGTTGACATCCGGCATCACTACCTTGTCTCATCAGGGCGACTAGGCGGTCTACGACCGCGTCTCTTCCGGTATCTCTGGCGATTGGGCCCAGTTGTGCCGCTCCAATTCTCAGAGATCTCACCAGGTCACCTCTGTTAAGGCAAGCAGCGTGTCCGCCAACAATTGGGCTCCAGCTATCAGATCGTGTTCGTCGGTATGTTCGGCTGGGTTGTGGCTGACCCCATCAACGCTAGGAACAAAGATCATGCCTGTCGGACAAATTCGGGCCATCATCTGCGCGTCATGCCCAGCGCCAGATGGCATCCGTTTTGTCGACAAACCACGCTGTGTCGCCAACTGTTCAATTCGATCCACCACTCTGTCATCGAACTCGACGGGTTCGAAGCGGGCGAGTATTCGACTGTTGATTTCCACGCCTTCCGCTTCAGCTAACTCCGCTGTTCGTTGTTGCAACTGGTCTTCAGCTAACTGAAGAGACTTCTCATCCGTGTTGCGCAGATCGACAGTCATGGTGGCATGGGCAGGGACAACGTTGACGAGGTTGGGGTGAGGGGTCAATGAACCCACGGTCGCGACTTGGCTCCCGCCGAGTTCAAGAGCAATAGTGCGGGCAGCGACCGTGACTTGTCCCGCTACCACCATTGAATCGCGACGAAGCGCCATTGGTGTCGTCCCTGCGTGGTTTGATTGACCGGTGATAACTAATTCCGTCCACGAGATGCCCTGGACGCCTTCAACCACACCAATTTGAAGCCCTCCCTGGTCCAACACCGGCCCTTGCTCTATATGCAACTCCACGTACGCGTGCGGGATCGCTCCCGGGCATGGCGCTGAACCTCGGTAACCGATGCGTTCCAGTTCTTCCTCGACCACGGTTCCATCAGCACCTTCTACGTTCAGCACTGATTCGACGCTCATCCCGCCCACATAGGCAAGACTCCCCATCATGTCCGGCGGATACCGGGATCCCTCTTCATTTGAAAAGAACGCCACTGCTAAGGGACGTTGCAGCTCGATTCCGGCAGCAAGCGTGGCCTCGATAACTTCTAAGCCAGCCAAGACACCGAGATTGCCGTCGTACCGGCCTCCGGTTCCTACTGTGTCGATGTGCGATCCAGCCATCACGGCACCAGAGGCGCCGTCGTTACTGGTGGATGCCACTACGTTGCCTACGGTGTCGATGGTCACTACGAGACCCAGATCGCGCATCCAAGTAACAACCAAGTCACGTCCTTCACGATCAGCGTCGCTAAACGCCAGCCGTGAACACCCCTGAGTGTTCTCGATCGCTCCAATTTGGGCGAGTTCAGCGATACGGTCGAGAAGCCTCGCTCCGTTGATCGAAATCGACGAGCCGTGCGGCAAATCCATAGGTTCATTGAACCTGATAAAGCCCCCGAAAAGCTAGAAATTCATGCCGGGTCGATATTTCGTTAGTGTGCGTTCACCACTACTTCATTGGAGACGTCGTGACTCGCCCCGCCCTGTACCTCCAAGATGCCCACCCGATCTCTGAGGCAATCGAATTCGCGAAATTCGCCGAAGAGCGCGGATTTGACGCCGTTTGGCAAGCCGACTCCCGTTTGGTTCGTGAGGCATCTGTGCCGATGGCTGCGTTCGCAGCAACGACTAAGCGAATCAAGATCGGGTCAGGGGTCATCGATGTTTGGACGCGTAACCCCGCCCGGTTAGCGTCCATGTTCGCCACTCTTGATGATCTAGCCCCGAACCGAATCTTGTGCGGTTTGGGTGCCTGGTGGGACCCGTTAGCGGCAAAGGTTGGCATTTCACGCCAACGTCCTTTGAAGGTGATGCGAGAGGTAGTTGAGGTAGTCCGCGCGCTTCTCGCTAACGAAACCGTCACCTTTAGCGGCGAATTCGTGAACCTGGATGGTGTCGAGTTGGATTATGTGTACCAGCAACGTCGGCCGAAAAATGTGCCGATCTATATCGGCGCGACAGGAATGAAAATGATGGAGCTGACGGGCGAGATCGCTGATGGGGTCGTCCTCAACTATTTGGTTTCCCCGGATTACAACGCCAGAGCGATGGATGCCCTAGAACAAGGCGCCGCGAAACGTGGCCGCTCAGTTGACGATCTTGACCGCCCCCAGCTAGTCGTCTGCTCAGTTCATGAAGACCGCCAGACAGCCTTAGATATGGCAAGAAATATGGTCGCTCAGTACCTGGGGCAACAACCCCACATCATGGAGGCTTCAGGGGTTCCCAAATCGCTACTCGAATCAGTCGGTCGGATCTTGACGTGGCCCGCTACCCACGAACAAGTGGAAGCTGCAGCCAAGTTGGTGCCTGACGAGATAGTCCAAATGCTTACCGCGTCGGGGACACCTGACGAAGCGCGCAGCGCCGTAGCTGGATACATAGCTAACGGCTGCACCTCACCCGTGCTGTATCCGCTGGGCGACGTTTACGCCACTATTGATGCGTTCGCCGGTTGGGACGCGACCACATAACCACGTTTGCATCGAACATCGATATCTGCCTCTGGCGCCAAGGTGACAGCACCCCTTTCTCGGCCAGAACAGTCGATTTGTCCGAAGTACTCCCCTCCCCCTCAGTGTGTGGCATGATGCCAGGGTTCGAAGTTGAAACATAGATAGGGCGGTTGAAATGCGAAGCAAGATTGCAGCGTTATTGGCAGTCTGCGTCGGGCTGGGGTTCGCACTCGTAGGTTGTGGCTCAGACGATGGCGCGGACACAAAGGCGGCGTTTGTGTACGTGGGACCAGTTGGTGATGCCGGCTGGACCTGGGCGCACGACCAAGGTCGCCAGTACGCGGAGGAAGAAACTGGGGTTGAGACGGCTTACGTTGAGGCTGTCCCGGAAGGAACCGCGGATTTTGCAAATCATGTTCGCGACTTCATAGACCAAGGCTTCAACGTGATCATCGGCACCTCATTCGGGTACATGGATGACATGTTGGCACTAGCTGATGAATTCCCAGACGTGGTGTTTGAGCACGTTTCCGGCTACAAGATGAACGACACCAACTTTGGTAACACCTTTGGCAGGATGTACGAACCTCGCTATCTGTCCGGGATGGTTGCTGGATCAGCAACAAAGTCAGGTTTGATTGGCTACGTAGCTGCCTTCCCGATCCCAGAAGTCATTAGAGGAATTAACGCTTTCACTCTTGGCGTTCAAGCAGCAAACCCGAACGCTCAGGTTGAGGTTATTTGGACTAGCACCTGGTTTGATCCCGCTGTTGAAGGCGACTCCGCTCAAGCAATGCTGGACAAAGGGGCTGACGTCATCGCGATGCATCAAGATTCAGCCGCTGCTGGTGAAAAAGCTGAAGCCGGCGGCGCAAGATGGGTTTCCTACAACTCAGACATGAGTGCTTTCGCACCAAATGCGTTCCTGACAGCTCCCGTTTGGAATTGGGGTCCACGATACGTTGACATCATCGAGGCCGCTAAGGCAGATAACTACTCCTCTTCCTCCTACTGGGGATCTATGGCAGATGGAATAGTCGATCTTGCACCCATAGCAAGTGATGTTGATCAATCCGTTGTCGACATGGTTATGGAAGCCAAGGCAGCGATTATCGCAGGTGACCTTCACCCATTCACCGGTCCACTCAATGATCAGGACGGCAATCAAGTCCTCGGCGCCGGAGAAGTCATGGACGATGGAGCCATGCTTGGCATGATGTTCTTCGTCGAAGGTGTGATTGGTTCCACCGGCTGAGTTGACTAACTGTCCACGGGACTTGGCGGCGTCGGCGGGGAAAATCACGCCGGCGCCGCTCCCGCGTTCGAACTGAACAGATTGCCTCGCTAATGACCCACAGCTCACCAGTCGTCGATGGAAACCAGATCGCTGTTCACCTATCTGACGTTTGGAAGATGTTCCCCGGGGTTGTAGCCAACGCGGGGGTCGAGCTATGTGTCCAGCGCGGAACAATTCATGCGCTTCTGGGTGAAAACGGTGCCGGAAAATCAACGCTCATGAACGTGCTAGCGGGGGTGTACAGACCAGACCGAGGTCAGCTCAAACTTCACGGTCAAGTCCACAGTTTCAGAAATCCCGCCGACGCTCTGTCAGCTGGGGTTGGGATGGTTCACCAAGAGTTTCGCCTTATCCCCTCGTTTTCGGTCGCCGAAAACGTTGTGCTTGGTTCTGCCCCTTCTCTCATCCGACCCCGCCAGTTAGAGGCTGAAGTAGCCGCTATGGCGGAAAAGTTTGGGCTCAGAGTGGACCCAACACAGCCGTTGTGGCAACTCTCAATGGGCGAGCGCCAAAAGGTGGAAATCCTTAAGGTTCTGTGGCGAGATGCGAGCGTCCTCATCCTCGATGAACCAACCACTGTGTTGACCCCGAGCGAGGTTGACGAACTCGCGGAAATCTTGCGTCGGATGGCACAAGACGGGCGGTCCATCATTTTCATTAGTCACAAACTGCATGAGGTGTCTGGAATCTGCAATGAAGCAACGGTTCTACGGCAGGGCAAAACGGTAGCCACTTCACTGGACATGGCCGCAACCGACGCAGCCGAACTTGCGCGACTCATGGTAGGCAGCTCACCAGTTGCTCCCGATCGGCCTGAAGTTGCCACCCCAGGAGATCCATTACTGGAATTAACCGAACTCAGAGCCAGTGGCGATCGTGGAATTGACGCGTTTTCGAACGTCACTTTTCAGGTGAATTCAGGGGAAATAGTGGGGATTGCTGGAGTCGCGGGGAACGGTCAACGCGAATTGGCCGACGTGATAGCCGGCCTGCGGCCTTCGACCCAGGGTTCAGTGACCTTGAACGGCGCTGACGTCACCACAGCAAGCCCCCAACAACGTTTTCGGGCGGGTCTTGGTTACATCCCAGAGGACCGGCTCGGGGTCGGGCTCGCACCACGCTTATCCATCACAGACAACGCTATTCTGCGCGTTTATCGCCAACAACGACGTGGCCCCTTCATTGTCGCTGAAAAGGCATTGGCGTACTGCCACGACCTCATCACACGGTTTGGGGTTCGATCGGGTAATCCGGACGGACCGATCGCTGCGCTTTCGGGGGGCAATCTCCAGCGGCTCTTGGTCGGTAGGGAACTTGACGGTCAGCCCTCGGTCGTTTTAGCCGCTCAACCCACACGCGGACTTGACGTGCAAGGTGTCAAAGCGATTCAAGACCTCCTCCTCGACCAACGTGAGGCCGGCGCTGCGGTCCTAATGATCTCTGAGGACTTAGACGAACTATTGACATTGACAGACCGGCTTCTCGTGATGGAAGGGGGCGTCATTCGAGGAGAGTTTGACCCCAGGACCGTTTCGCGACACGAAGTTGGCATGGCGATGCTCGCCGATACGAACGCCGCTACCCGATGATGAGACGTCCCCGCCTAGATCTCAGAGATCAACCCCTGGCGGGCGGCCAACCTCTGGCGTTTGGGATTGGGCTTGCCGTTGCATTATTTGTAGGAACTTTGCTGCTTCTGGGGGCGGGCCACGATCCACTCAAGATCTACTCAAGGATGTTCGAAGCATCTCTTGGTGATCCCGATGCTTGGGCCGTAACGCTTAACCGGGCCGTCCCCCTCGGATTAGCCGGTCTCGCGGTAGCGGTCGCTGGTTCGATGGGACTGTGGAATATCGGTGCTGAGGGCCAGATCATGGCCGGAGCGATCACCGCCTCTTGGGTCGCCCGAATCGGCGGGGAATGGCCCGGTTTGATACTGATCACAGCGATGCTCATAGCGGCCCTTGGGGGAGGCGGGTTACTTGCGCTTGGGCCAGCGGTCGCAAAAGCCAAACTTGGTGTCAACGAAATCATTACAACGTTGATGCTTAACGAAGTTGCGATTCGGCTAGTCCAATGGCTCATCCATGGACCATGGAAGGACCCGGACGCTTACAATTTTCCTTTAGCTCCGATGCTGCCCGAACAAGCGCACTTGCCGACACTATTCAGTCGCGCTCACGGGGGGATTCTCATCGCTATCGGGGTCATCGTTATTTCGTCGGTCGCTGTGAAGTACACGGCTTGGGGATACGAGCTGCGGATAGCGGGATCTTCAGAAGCCACCGCTCGGTACAGCGGGATATCCCTACCCCAGAAAATCTTGATGGTCCTTGTGCTCAGCGGGGGAATCGCGGGGCTTGCTGGGGGTGTCGAGTTGACAGGCACGGCGGACCGGCTCACCGAAACTCTCTCAAACGGGTTCGGCTTCGCTGGAATTATCGTCGCTGCGTTAGCACTCATGAGACCCTCAGGCGTCGCTGTTGTAGCTGTACTGTTCGGAGCCGTTCAGATTGGTGGACAGAGCATCCAGACGCTGGGAGTCTCTTCTTCAGTTTCGACCATTCTCCAGGCGTTTGTTCTTTTCGGAGCTATTGGTGCCGGAGTGTTGAGTCGCTACCGAATTCTTTTTGAAGGTGAGACACACGCAACACCTGAAGCGGTGGACAAATGAGCGAAGCGTCACTCATTGGGCTGTTCGTTGCCACTGTTTCCTTCGGCGCACTTCTGTATCTCGCGGCACTCGGTGAGCTTCTTGCTGAAAAAGCTGGAATCTTGAATCTAGGTGTTGAGGGCATGATGGCTATCGGAGCTGTCACCGCGTTTATTGCTGGGGTGGAGCTAAAAAATCCGTGGGCCGCGCTGGTAATCGCAATGGTAAGCGGCGCGGCTTTGGCGTCCGTCCACGGCTTCTTCACGGTGGCGCTCGGCGCAGAACAAGTTGTTTCTGGGTTATCACTAACCATTTTGGGGCTTGGACTAGCCGCCTATCTTGGAAAGGATTACGTCGGCCAGCCCCCCGGGGCAGAGTTAGTACCCGTCCAATGGTCCGGGTTATCAGATTTACCCTGGGTCGGTCCCATCATCTTCAAACAAGCCCCGATTGTTTATTTCGCACTCTTAATGGGGATAGCAGTAAGCCTGGTACTCGCGAACACGCGACTGGGTTTAGCCCTTCGAGCTGCCGGTGAGTCAGCTTCATCTACTGATTCCGCTGGCCATTCCGTTCTTGGGCTTCGCCTCGGTGCCGTCGCGGCCGGCGGAGCCCTAGCCGGGGCATCGGGCGCTTACCTTACGTTGAGCATCACACCACAATGGGCTGAAGGTCTAACCGCTGGGCGGGGTTGGATTGCTGTGGCTCTTGTGATTTTCGGGGCGTGGCGGCCAGGGCGAGTTGCCTGGGGCGCTCTACTCTTTGGTGGGACATTGGCCCTCAAAACCCGATTGCAAACTTTTGGGGTGGACTTCTCCCCAATTATTCTCTCGATGCTCCCATACATCTTGACCCTGCTGATACTGCTCGTAATCTCAGTCCGCTCCCGGAAACGCCCATCCCCCGCCCCAGCAGGATTGGGCTTCGCCTATCGCCGCGAAGAACGCTAACTGAGATAGGGACGCGGGACCTGCTTGCGGTTTAGCGATGCTCCCCCGTCTAGACAGAGCACCTCAAAGCGAATCCCCTTCCGATGCACCGTCATCGGGTTCATCTGTGTCATCGTTAGACCGTCGAGCCATTAGCGCTAACAACAACAGAGCAAGCCCTGCAAGAAACACTGTGTTCCATGGTGAGCGTGGTTCACAATCACAAGAATCCCCGTCATCTTCAGGGGACTGACTGGTCTCAAATGCTGCAGCAGCTGCGCGATTCTCCAGTGCTATCCCCGCCGTCTGGGAGAAACCTGAAGCGTCATCGTAAGTTCCGCCCGACCCACCAACTGATGCCCAAGCATCAGCACGCGACTCACCTATTAGCAGACATGGCAGCACCAAAAAGGAAAACACTGCGACAGCAGTCAAGCTTCCCTGAAACTTCATAGGAGCCAAACATTGCGGCAAAGCGCTATCTGGGCAAACTCGGTGCCGTCTCTTAACCCCATAGTGATCAAGTTACTGACAGTCGCGGTATTAGCACCAGACCGGCGTCAGAGTGAAGCGCCGACTCGGTGGCCGCTGCGTACCGCTCCTTCGATATACCACTCGTCGCCGGCGTCGCCGACAACATGCACCTCATGGCCCTCGGCTGAGAGTGCATCAGCTAACGACCGGTCAGACCGGATACCTCCCGCGAAAATTACTGTGTCGGCTTCGAGTTGATGGATCGAGTCAGCCTGTTGATATTCCACGTGTGTGAGCGAAATAGCAGTTAGTTCGGCTTCAGTGTGAAACATCACACCGGCGTGCCGGGACTCATGCAGAGCCCTCCAGCGACGAGGGTGCGCCATGGCCGTGCCTGGTTGACTACTTGACTCAAGTACGTGGACTACGTGTCTACGGTCGGCGAGAAAATGTGCGATTTCGGTGCCAACAAGATCACCACTCACAACGACGACACGGCGACCTATCGGCATCCAAAGTCGCGACAAGAAACGGACCCTATCCATATCGGCTGTAAGGCCTAAGAGGCGGCTCATTCGGAGAACAAACCGTGTCAACATTCCGAGACGAGGCGTTTCGGGACCGGGGTCACCGGTTAGCCGACTACGGAGGTCATCACCGGATAAGACATGAGGGAGATCTTCCCCGGGGACGTCGGGTCGGTCACGGCGCGCCCCGGTGGCAACTACGACAATGTCGGGTGCAAGTTCACAAATCAGATCGGTATCGGCCGTTACCCCTGTTCGGATTTCGACCCCAGCTTCGATGATCGCCGCGTGTAAAAACTCGACAAACTCACCGTTGATCGGAGTGGTCAATGAAGAGAAATGTGTTGAACCTCCAAGTCGTCTAGAGGCTTCCAGCAGGGTGACTCGGTGCCCGCGTTCAGCTGCGACCCGAGCGCATTCCATGCCCCCCGGCCCTCCTCCGACGACTAGGACATCGCGAGGCGAATCCGCAGGCAACGGATCGGGTTGGTCGTAGTGGCCGAGCCGTGCGTTAACCGCGCACACAGGTTGACCGCTCCAGAAGTTCTGTGCGACACAGACGAAACAATTAATACATGGACGAACCAGGTCGGGTCGGCCACCGTTCAGACGTTGCACCAGGTTCGGATCCGCCAACAATTGCCTACCCATCGAAACAAAATCGGCGTTACCGCTATCAATAATGCGTTCAGCGTCTGAAGGCCGAATTCGCCCGACCGCCACCACAGGCACATTGACCGCCGCTTTTACGCTTTTGGCCAGATCTTCGTATTGGTTGGCCTGCCAGGGAATCGGAGCGTCAGTGAACCCAACCCCGGTACCGGCCGACGACGTCGCCGAAACGTGAATTGCGTCTGCTCCCGCGTCGACCGCCGCGCGGGCATGTTGGGCCGCATCTTGGATGGCGATACCGTCCTCGATGCCGTACTCGTGACCATCTAATCGCACGATGACTGCGAACTCGGGTCCGCATCTGTGACGCACCGCAGCAATGACATCGGTGAGGAGCCGCGTTCGACCCTCAAGCGAACCTCCGTACATGTCGTCACGGTGGTTCCAAGCTGGTGACAGGAACGTGGACAGGAGATAGCCGTGCGCGGCATGCACTTCAACTCCGTCGAATCCAGCCTGCTGAACTCGGTGGGCTGCATCAGCGAAGTCTTGGACAATACCCGTAAGTTGTGTTGCTGTCGCTTCGGCGTATGAAGGCATTTGGCCACCGGTGAGTGTCGCCATCTTCAACAATTCGTCCATGGTTGTGTCCGCCATCATTCCTCGAGGATCTGACGGGGGTGGCGGAGTTGATGGAATGAGTGCCGGGCGTCCCTCAGAAACGTCGACGCTTGACGTCTTCCCGTGATGGCAGATCTGGACCACGATTTTCGCGCCATGGGCGTGGACGGCAGTTGCGAGCCGCCGCAGGCCTGGGATGGTCCCGTCATGTGAGAGAGCTGGCTGGTGGCGAGCAGTCGCTCCATACGGGTAGGAGACAGCTGAGGTTTCGACAATTAAGAGACCGGCACCTCCTTTGGCTCGTGCCTCATAGTGGGCGACCGTTTCGTCGGTGACCAAGCCCTCTTCGGTGCAGTTGTTCTGGTCCATGGCTGGCATGACGACCCGGTTACGGACTTCGAGCGGACCAAGCCGCCCGGGAGAAAGCAGGTTCGGAAACAAAGCGTTCACACCGTTCATTTTGCCTGATGGTCATCCCGAACAGCTCAACACTGCCAATATCGGGCTGAACGAAGCGATATAGCTCTCTTGAGATTCACGGTTCGAGCTCCAGCTCCGATCGTTTCTTAACGGTGACCGTCACGGCCACTGAGGGAAGGGGAAGGTCTAGCCTCGAACCATGGAGACCCTCAAAGACAAGACTGCAGTTGTCACCGGAGCTGCCTCGGGGATAGGACTGGCAATGGTTCGCCGTTTCGCGCGTGCGGGTGCAAAGTTAGTCATATCGGACATCGACGACGCGAAACTCAAGGAAGCGTTGGATGAGGTGATCGGACTTGGAGCGTCAGCAGTGGCCATGGCCGTCGACGTAGCCGATGAAAGTCAGAACCGCTCATTATTTGAATTCGCGATCAAGGAATTCGGGCAGGTCAATGTGCTGTGCTTGAACGCCGGGGTACAGGGATCGATTGGGCGATCATGGTCTCTCTCAAGAGATGACTACGAGTGGACTCTTGGCATCGTGCTCGGTGGGGTGATTCATGGTGTTCGAACCTTCGTGCCCCACCTCGTTGATCACGGTGACGGCCATGTTGTGATCACCGCTTCAGTTAGCGGTCATGTTTCATCACCATTCAACGCCCCGTACACCATCGCCAAGCATGGTGCCGTAACACTCGCCGAGACTCTGTTTCACGAACTACAAATGGAGCGGTCCACGGTTGGGGTCACCTGTTTATGCCCAGGATCTGTGAAAACCAATATCGCGAACGCGGCCGCCGCGCTCCCCCCCGGTTCTGCTGGTTCCACCAAAGGTAAGCTCGGCAATCAGATCCTTGAAATGTCCCAACGAGTGCTGGAGGACGGCTTGGAGCCGGCGGTAGTGGGTGATCAGGTGCATGACGCGATTCTCGATAGTCGTTTCTGGTTGTTTACTGACGAGAGCTGGGACGCTCCGATAGCAGCACGAGCAACAGAAATCGCGGGCCGACTCCAACCACGATTCCGCGCACCGAATTTCGAATAACCACACCGGTGGAATGAAGCCCCACTCATCTCTTCTGACCGCCAACGGTGAACTGCTGTCGTAGCAAACGACATGGAAGCGCTTCGACCTCGCGAATAAAGTCAGTAGCGGTGGCAAGTATCGATCTGAACGACCCAGCGAGCGTCGACGACCCCTATAGCTATTGGGCTCGTTACCGTGACATGGGACCAGTGCAATGGAGTGACGCTCACCGCGCGTGGGTCGTGCTTGACCACGCCGAACTCAGTGAAGCTTTCCGCGACGGGCGTCTTCTCTCCGCAGATCGAGTGACGCCCTTGGAGCGGGTAGCGCAGCACCGTCCTTTGAGCTTTGCAAAGGTCGTAGAGCTATTGGGCGGCTGGATGGTCTTTCGTGATCCGCCGTTACATACGCACCTTCGGGACCCTTTGCGCAACGTTTTTACTCCTAGGCGAGTCGCGACGCTTGAGGCGACAGTCTCTCAAGTGGTCAACGAAATTGTTGATGGGTTCGACCAGGTGATTGACGTCCGGGAGCATTTTGCTGGACCCCTGCCGACGTGGGTGATCGCTGAGGTTCTCGGAGTGGAGGCCACCGACAGAGATCGTTTCCAAGGTTGGTCCGATGATCTGGCGACGATCGTGTTTGCAACCGATCCCCACACAACGGCACCAGAATTGGCCACTGCGGCGGCCGAAGAATTCAGCGACTTTTTTCAAAATCTCATTGACCGCGAACGCATTGAACCCTCAAACACTTTGATGACTTTGTTGGTAGAAGGAGCGGGTGATCAACTATCGGACCTGGAGTTGGTTGGTGCATGCACGCTCATTTTGTTCGCAGGTCACGAAACCACAACTTCTTTGCTCATGAACATGATGGGTTTGTTGGCCACTCGCCCAGACCTGCTCAAGGAGTTGCGCGTCTGTCAACTGGACACTGCGCTAGAAGAACTGCTTCGAGTTCTCGGACCCACACGGAGTATGTACCGAAAAGTGGCGGTCGCCCACGAAAGAGGCGGGCAGACTCTCGCTGTCGACGACAACGTCGTACTCTGTGTGGCGGCCGCCAATCACGACCCCCAAGTTTTCGACGATCCGGGACGCTTGAAACTGCACCGCTATCCGAACCCACATCTGACGTTCGGATGGGGTCTTCACCACTGCTTGGGCGCGCACTTAGCGCGCCTTGAGGCCTCTCTCGCTCTTCAAGCTTTACTCCAGCGATACAAAACTTTTGAGCCCGTGGGACCGGTACCCCCAATTGAAGGAACCGTTATTTCGTCGATCCAGCAGCCTTTACGAATCAAACTCTCCTGAGGTCGCTCTCGCGGGACGGCAACCACCGCAGCTAACGATCGTGGACCTGTACGCCTTCATCTTCCAAAGGCAGCAATGACGGGCGGCAAAGAACACCAGTTAAGTTCCCAGGCTTGAACAAGTAACTAGAAAGTGATTACGCAACGCCCACGGGTTCCCCCTGCCTCAAGTCTCGCGTGAGCTTCGCTCGCGTTCTCCGCAGGGAAAGTTTCAGCGACACGAAGCGTCACAGTTCCATTTTCGGCATATTTGCGAAGCGCATCAAGCTTTTCATAATCCCCATTTAGGGCTGTCACAAACGTTGTCGTGAAATGGATGCTGCGGATACCAGAAGGGCTGAAGCCTCTCACCGAGGTGAAGGCGCCTTCATCACGCACTGCGCCTATTGCCAAATCGTTAAGCACCGCCCCATCGGCCAACCCATCAACTCCATTAGGGAAATGGTCTCTGACTTTCTCAGCAAAATCGTCTCCCCGAAGAACAACAGTGTCTGCACCCAATTCCTTGACCAAGGAGATATCGGACTTCGAGGAATCAGAAATAACAATGAGTCCCGCGGCTTTACCGAGTTCAATCATGTATCCCCCGTATGCACCAGCCCCTCCTGTCACAGCTAACACCTGTCCAGGTTCAAGACCCAACAGATCTAACGAAAGGGTCGCTGTGAGGCCGTTCATAGGAAGAGTGCAAGCCTGCACGTGGCTGAACCCTGCCGGCGCTGGAACCACCGAGTTCTCGTGCAAAACAATCTTCTCTCGATATGCGCCATGAGCACCTCGAGGCACGACCATGGCCATAACAGCGTCGCCGACGCTTACACCGGTCGTTACCTCCGAACCCACCTGATCCACCACCCCTGCTGCGTCCATACCTGGCACGTATGGGAAGGGATCCATCTTTTGAGTCTCAACTCGTGACCCATTTCTCGCCAAGGTATCTGTGGGATTCACCGCCGCCGCGAAGACCCGCACACGCACCTCACCCGGACCTGCCTGTTCTTCGGGGAGATTCACCACCTCAAGTGCTTCAGGGCCACCATAACTATTTACGCCAACTGCTCTCATAACTCAATCTTGTCACTTCAGCTCTAGCAACCACACCTCAAGAAGTGACCACGGCAGCTTCACGTGATGTTTGACATCAGCTCGTTTCCGAAAGCGGCAGCTTGGTGTACGGCAGTGTTGAGGTCAACCGAAAACTCCGAGACATCAACGAACGCGTCAGCGTAGATTCCCCAAGTGGTGTTTCCATCAGTCAACCCTCCACGGAGGCCCCCATTGGACGTATCGGCTTCCTCGATGTGCATATGGTCATAGACAGTGACCAACATGTCCGCCACACAGTGGTGTTTGAGAGCGTTCTCGAAGGCAAGCGGGGTAATGCTAAAGGGGTCTTGAGCTGTGGCATAGGGGCGTAATACTGAAAGAACGCCGTGAGGTTCGAGGATCTCTATGGACTCCGAGTCAAGCACAACGGGCTTCGCGTTATCTGTGGCTTGGTGCTCGACAACGAGAGAAGGTAACCCCCTCCCGCTGACCACTTTGGCGATCACCAACGCAGCCGGGCCACGCCCCACAATAAGTAGCGGAGTTTCAATCGTTTGTGGATTACCCTCCATTCGACTGTCTAGAAAATCGCTAGAGGGTTCACCGGGCTGCCTGTCACACCCTGAAAGCGAATTGGGGACAGCATGAACTGGAACTCCCAGCGATCCTTTTCACTGCACGCTTCAGCCAAATCCTCAAGTTGGCAGTTATCGATGAGCCAAAGACCCATAGCAACGATACCGACCATATGTATGGGCATACTCACGTTCTTATAACCCGACGGAGTGGGGTCCTGGGCGACATCAGAACCAATCATTGATATACCGCGCTCGGCGAGCCACGGAAGACATGCCGCCTGATAGCCCGAACGCGGTTTGTTCGCGTTGTATTTCTTTTTCTCCCGAAGGCGCGCTCCCCCTTCGCCGGTGCGAACAAGCAGAACATCCCCGGCCTCGCATCGAACACCAGCAGCTTCCTCTGCTGCCTCTAGATCCTCTGGATAGATGTGATCGGCAGGGTCAAGCACCTCAACACCACGGAGTCTTGCAATATCTAGCAGCACACCGCGAGTGGTTACACCGTCACGTACGGCCAGTACGTCATGTTTCAAAGCACCCTGGCGGTCTGAGACCAAAGATGACGGAGCACCGCCGTACATTTTTCCATCCCAGAACAGGTGGGCGAGGGAATCAAGATGAGTGACGTCAAGCCCATGGAAGACCATCCCGATGAATTCCTGTGCCCCACCTGCACGGCCGCCCATAAGGTTCCGTCGACCTTCTTCGTTTAAACCCAAACCGGTCGAGAGCATGTAACGCTGAGATTCGACTGTCGCGCCTGGCTGTTGGCCAGTGCGTATATCCCAACTACATGAGATTGAGAGACCCTCGCGGACCAGCTTGGCAGCAGAAATTCGTTTCTCGGCGGTCAAATGATTGAGGGTGCCGAGACGATCATCGTCACCCCATCGTCCCCAGTTCGAAAGGTCTTCGAACCAGTCGAGTATCTGTTCTTCTGATGGTGGAGTCGGCATATATTTCAGACCTTCCAGGTGACCTCGTCAATATTCTGCTTTATGCAGGTGTTCTCGGCTCAGATTTTGGTTCAACCGTTCACAGTTGCGCCACATTAGGTAGTCCAGGCGTAGCTAATCGGAACCTGGTTCTATGAACTGGATTTCGAGTGTCAGTTTCACCTCATCGGTGACCATGGATTCTCCGTAGCTCACATCAAATGCCCCGCGGCTGATGATGCTCGACATGCTGAAACCGTGGTGGGTGGAGTCATCGAGTGGAAATACCGCTGATCCGTTGTAAGTACCTGTCAAAGTGACCGTGTTGGTGATCCCTTTAATAGTTAGTTCGCCTGTGAGTTCGTATTCCTCGTCGCTTTCCGAAATCGATACCGATTTGAACTTCATCTGGGGATGGTTGGCCACGTCGAAAAAGGTGTCACCCTGCAAATGTTGATCTCGTGACGCGTTACCTGTGTTGATTGACGCCATCTCGGCATCGATCGACACTGCCGTAGCGGCGATCGTGTCACCGACTATCAACGAACCAGTAAACACATCGAAGGTTCCTTTGACGATGGAAATGTCTAGATGTGTTACTGAGAACCCCAATTGTGAGTGGGACTTATCTATCTCATATGTTCCCGAGGCGATGGGCAACGTCACCGATACATCCTGTTGTCAGCGTTGAAAGTGGTCGTGGCGCTCAACGCTAACCTACGAATCCCGTTGATGAACCAATCACGCCACGGAACTGAGACTCATGGGTGCCGGATTTAGCCGTTGGATCTCGGGCAGGGCCTGTTCGGCGAACAGCACCATGCTCCGAGTTGCCTCGGCGCTGCCCATTCCGCCATAGCGAAACACTCCCATGATCTCGGAGGTTCCGAATTGTTCCGCCAACTCGCTGATCTTTTCAACCACCATCTCCGGAGTACCCCACGGATGACGGGCGAAAAACCCGTCTAGAAACGGGGTCGGGTCGGACCGAAGTGCTGCAGCCCGTTGGGCGTAACCCTCATAACCGCTGATATCGTCAAAATGAGTACCCGTCATCTCATAGTGTCGTAGCGCGCTATCAGCGTATTCTCGCATGTACCGTTCTGCGCCTGAGCGGGCCTCACTCTCCGATTCGGCACAGTAAATCCATAGCGCCAGTTTGGTGTCAGTCGGAGCCAGTCCAGCTTCGCTTCGCAGCCGCATAAACTCCCGCGCCCCTTGCAACGTTAGATCGAGACTAACCGTGGGGATCATCAGTGGCTTCACGTTGATTTTCGCGATGACGGCCATTGTTTCCGGTGATCCCGCAGCGCAATACAGGGCACCAGAGAGGTCACCGTCCAACTGGGGGCGAAGCTTTACGTCTTCAACTTGGAAGTGTTCACCGTGAAAAGTGCAGGCTCCGGAACTTAAGAGTTGGCGAAGGATGTGAATACTCTCATCGAACCTACCGCGGGCTTCATTCTGGTCAACGCCAAGACCGCCATATTCACGTCGTCCCAAGCCTCGTCCCACACCGGCAATGAGCTGTCGATCACCCAAAAGAGCGTCAAGCATAGCGATGTCCTCGGCCACTCGAACCGGGTTGTGCCAAGGCAAAACGATCACCATGGTGCCTAGGTCGACATTTTCGGTGACGCCAGCCAAGTAGGTAAGCAACTGCAAGGGATTGGTAACCATGGTGTACGGCGTGAAGTGGTGTTCGATAGTCCATACGCTGTCGAACCCGGAACGATCAGCAAGCTTCGCTATCTCGATTTCCTCGTAAAAAATCGACCGATCATCAGTGTCAGGTCGAATGGGTACCGACTCACCCCGTTCAGCAGCTTCGTAACGACCCCAGTCCGCGTAGTTTTGACAGAAAATCGTTGCTCCGACTCGCATGGCGTCTCCTTACTTCTTGATTAACAAAAAATAGTCGGTATTGCCGAGTCAACACGATCTGTTCCGATCACTCTGGTGGAATTCCACGGAAATGCCCTGCCGACCAACCGAGAGATAAATGGCACGTCATTTATCTCTCGAGCCTCGCAGCTCCCTCCCCCTGTGGGGGGGTGCCCTAGTAGCTGCGTTCACATGTGTAGATACGGGCCTGCGACTCGTGGGGCCTTTTCTTTGTAGCGCCAGGCATGAATGGTGGCTACATGAAAGGGACTAAATGCCCTAGCGCTTTCAGACAGTTTTCGAGTCGCGTAGTGAGTGACGCTATTTCGAAAATCAACAAGGGGGTACGCAACGTGGCGACCAAGGCAGGCGACCGTCTCGACTTCGACGGTGGTGTTCAGGTAATCGTGACCAAGGGAGGCGAGGGCGACGTCACCCACAGCGACGGTGGTGAAGGTCTGAGGGTCGGAAGACGATACCAAGACGAAGACTCCGGGATCGAAGTACT
>DASCSY010000013.1:0-23779 GCA_034399415.1 Acidimicrobiales bacterium | reverse complement strand
CCGTTTCGGGGCATGACCCCGAGCCGCGCCCCCGCCTCCGGTTCAAACCGGAAAGGCAGGCCTCCCTCGGCTATGGACTCCAGGTTGAAGGCCAGGGGAAGGTCCATGAACACGACGTGATTCTGGGTGATGTTGAAGTCGTGCATCATTACGGGCGCCGGAATCTCGATGTTCTGCTGCTGTACAAGGTCGCCCTCCGCCGAGACGCGCAAAAAGGTCAGGTACGCAGGGGGTAGGAACCCGTAGCCGAAGGCCAGCATCTCCCCAGTTAGAGGACAGATCTTGGGGTGGGCGGTAAACGAGCCATCGAGTCGACCAGCGAAAGAATGAGGTCCGATGGTCTCTAATTCTTCTGAAATTTCCCACGGGACATGGCCCTCTTCGAGACAGAGAATGCGTCCAGCGTGGTGCACCACATGGGTGTTCGCCTTCGAGTTCTCGCTGCTGAAGTCCAAGTTGTCGAGATCGATGACGGGTTTCGTCGGATTGTCGTAAAACGGTGTTCGCACCCAACGGTTGCGGTACCACTCGGCGCGACCCTCGCGCAGGCGGACACCGTGAACCATCCCATCGCCGAGGAACCAATGAGCAGACTCACCCGTAATCGGATTGGCACCGTTACGCAGATAACGTCCATCAAGTTCGAACGGTATAGAACCGCGCACTTCAAGAGTGTCTGAACTGACCTCGTTAAACACTGGGGCGTAGTTACCTCGAAGATGAAACGGGGCGCCGTTAGCGACAGTCATAGTGGTGCTTTCAGTTTCGTTTAGGACTCTTATTCATAGTCGCACGTTCGCTGAAACCGCGATGCCCGTGGCAGGATCTTGCAGTGACCGTTAGCGATCCACCCCTAGCCGATCTGCGCGTTGTCGACATATCGACCATTTTCGCTGGGCCGCACTGCGCAAGATATCTGGCAGATTTCGGTGCCGACGTAGCGAAAGTGGAACATCCGTCGGGAGATTCGTCGCGGAACATCGGATGGCGAGCAGCCGATGGTGAAACGCTGTGGTGGAAATTAGCGAATCGAGGGAAACGAGCCATCACGTTGGATCTGAAAAATAGCGAGGACTTGGCGACCTTGAAGCGGATGCTCACTGTCGCTGACGTCCTTGTGGAAAATTTTCGGCCCGGAAAACTTGAAGCGCTGGGCTTAGTTCCTGATGAGCTATTCGAAACAAATCCGAAGTTGACGATTACACGGCTCACCGGTTTCGGACAAACTGGCCCCTACCGAGATCGTCCAGGGTTCGCGACGTTGGCCGAAGCAATGAGCGGCTTTGCCTCCATGAACGGGGAGGCAGACGGCGCTCCATTGTTGCCGCCGATCGCGTTAACAGACGAACTCGCCGGCTTAGCAGCAGCTTTTGCGACCATGGTCGCGGTTCATGCAGGGGGAGGCCAGACCGTCGATGTGAATCTGCTCGAAACCATTATGCAAGTCATGGGTCCGCTTATCTCTGCCTGGCACACCGAGGGGTATTTGCAGCCGCGACTGGGTTCCGGGATCGCCTACACCGTGCCCCGGGGCACCTACCAGGCTTCCGATGGCGGATGGATTGCGGTCAGCACATCAAGTGATTCAGTTGCTCAAAGAGTTATGGAAATAATTGGTGTTGCCGACGACGAAAGGTTCCAAACATTTGATGGCCGAACTGAGAACCGAGAAGAAGTCGACAGATTGATGGCTGAATGGGTGAGTCAACGGACTTTGACCCAAGCTTTAGAAGCCTTCGAAACCGCGGAAGCCGCAGCTGCACCAGTGCTGAATGTGGGACAGCTGTCATCTGACCCTCACGTAGCTAGCCGCGGTGCCTTAGTTGACGTCAATGGATTAGTGATGCAGGGACTTGTTGCTTCGCTTTCTCGAACACCGGGCCGAGTTCGCTGGGTTGGTCGCCCCCTGGGGGCGGACAACGAGACGACGCCGGGATCAGATGCAGAGTGGTTTGAGAGCTGATTCGGTCCGATAACGCGATTATTTTGGTCGTGTCGATTCAGCCAGATCCACCAAATCATTCATGATTCGCACCAATGCGTAGTCCTTGGGCGTGTACACGCGTGAAACTCCTGCATCTAGCAGAACTTGCCGATCTTCGTCGGGAATGATTCCACCGACCACCACTGGTGAGGTGACCTCCTCATCGCGCAGAGCTTTCAACACCGCTGGCACTAACTCCAGATGGCTGCCGGACAGGACAGATAAGCCAATCACGTCGACGTCTTCATCTCGCGCTGAAGCTGCGATGTGTTGGGGAGTGACGCGAATTCCTTCATAGATAACTTCCATTCCGGCATTTCGTGCGGCTACAGCGATCTGTTCGGCTCCGTTGGAGTGACCGTCAAGGCCTGGTTTTGCAACAAGTAACCGCGGCGGACCTCCTCTGATACTGCCCGACCGCTTCGCAACTTCTCTTAAGCCCGACGAACTCCCGTGAGAGGCCTGCACCCCTGTGGGACCGCGGTATTCGCCGAAGACCTCGCGAAGCACACCTGTCCATTCGCCCGTTGTGACCCCGACCTGAGCCGCGAAGATTGTATGCGGCATGATGTTTTCGTCACTCTCGGCGGCTTCCCTGAGGTTCTGCAAGGCCTGATCTACCTCGTCATGTGACCGAGACGACCGCCATGAACGGAGATCTTCAGTCATCTCGGTTTCTACCTTCGGATCTACCTTCAAGAAGCTTTCGTCCCCTGCCAGCGGTGAGTCAGCGGTTTCGGGAAACGCGTTGACTCCTACCACGGTCAATTCGCCGGCTTCAATTTGGCGCACCCGTTCTGTGTGGCTAGCAACGAGCCGTGTCTTCAGTTCCTCAATCGCAGCAAATGCGCCACCTAGCTCCATCACTTCGGCTAGCTCTGCCTCAGCGTCGCGAATCAACTCTTCGGTGCGGCTTTCGATGACGTGGGAGCCATCGAAGATATCTTCATATTCCAGCAAATCTGTTTCCAGAGCGAGCACTTGTTGCATCCGAAGAGACCACTGCTGATCCCACGGGCGAGGTAACCCCAATGCTTCGTTCCATGCCGGAAGTTGGATTGAACGAGCGCGTGCCCGTTTGGACAACGTGACCCCTAAAGCCTCAAGGACGATTCTTTGGACATTGTTTTCTGGTTGTGCCTCAGTCAGGCCAAGTGAGTTGACTTGCACTCCATAGCGAAACCGACGAAGTTTCGGGTCCGCAATCCCGTAACGGGTTTCACATATTTGGTCCCACATCTGAGTGAAAGCCCTCATTTTGCAGACTTCCTCCACGAATCTGATTCCCGAGTTCACAAAGAACGAGATGCTGCCAACAACTCGCGGAAATCTCTCTTCTGGGACCTGCCGCGAGTCGCGCACTGCGTCTAAGACGTCAATAGCGTTCGCCAACGAATAAGCAATTTCTTGAATCGGAGTGGCCCCAGCCTCCTGGAGGTGATAGCTGCAGATGTTTATCGGATTCCACAGCGGAACGTGCTCCGAGCAGTAGGCGATCATATCCACGATCAATCTTTTGCTGGCTTCTGGCGGGAAGACGTATGTGCCTCGGCTTAGGTATTCCTTGACAATGTCGTTTTGGGTAGTGCCCCGCAACTGCGTCGGGTCAACGTCTTGCCCTTCGGCGTTCGCGAGATAGAGGCCTAACAGCCACGCAGCAGTCGCATTAATCGTCATCGAGGTGTTCATCTGCTCTAACGGGATTTGGTCCATCAGAGTGCTCATCTGGCCGAGATGGACGACCGGAACACCGACTTTTCCCACTTCACCCTTAGCAAGAGGATGGTCGGGGTCGTACCCGGTTTGGGTAGGTAAATCGAATGCTATAGAAAGGCCCGTTTGACCCTTCCCTAAGTTGGTTCGGTACAACTCGTTGGAAGCTCGGGCAGAACTGTGCCCCGAATAGGTACGCATAACCCAGGGGTGATCCCGTCGTGATTCGGATGCGTCGGTCACGCGAACTCCTTGCCTTGGCGGGGCGGCACAAGAACGTGTCGGTTAGCTCTCAATCATCGAGCAAAGCGAAATTCATCGGCCTAGACCAGACCTCAGCCAAAGGCCGGTCAACGGCTTCAGCTAAAAGCTCAAGGTACGCGTCGCGGTTAATTTCTACTGAACCCAAGCTTTCTAAATGCGGAGTGTTCCATTGCACATCAATCAAAGCTCCGCCCGTCACTTTCATGGCATCAACTAGAGCGACTAAAGCGACTTTCGAAGCGTTCGGCGCCGAATGAAACATCGACTCCCCTGCAAAGAAGGAACCGATGGCAACTCCGTACAGGCCCCCTACAAGTTCGCCGTCCCGCCACGCTTCGACGCTATGTGCCCAACCCAATCGGTGAAGCTCAAGGTACGCTTCACGAACGTTGGCATCGATCCAACCATGAGGACGGACCGGGCTCGCGCAAGCGTCGATGACCTGGTCAAAGGCATGATCGACGCGAATATCAAAATCTCGACACGCCCTGCGAAGGGATCTTCCCACTCGCAGATATGAGAGAGGGAGAACTCCCCTAGGGTCGGGTGACCACCAACCGATGGTGTCACCTAACGGCATCGGGAAAAGCCCCGAACTGTACGCAGCTAATAATGTGCCTGGTTCTAAGTCTGCACCAGCCCCGACGAGCCCATTTTCGTCCGCTGTATGAGCCGGCGGAAATGTCCAACGGCTTGGTTGCGGCTCAGCCGGTCCGGTCAAAGTATCCCCACGCATACGGGTGAGCATACGCATTTCCCGAGCCGGGACTCAAAGAGGAACGACTAATCGGTCAAATCCTTGTAGATATCAGCTTGAGCAGAGGTCGCTTCAGAGACTGTTATCGAGACAACTGAGACGGGATCAATCGGAAGTTGAGATGAGTTAGTTTCGACCCCTTGGATAGCCAAGGCCACATCAAGTCCTTGGACAACATGACCCATCAGCGAATAGTTCGAATCCAACGCAACGCCCAAGGGTCCCGTAACTACGAAGAACTGAGACCCGTTGCTGCTCGGTGTTCCCTTATTGGCCATTGCTAGCGATCCAACTCGGTACCCTCGCTCCGGACCGTAGGCGCCAGTGAACGCGTAACCGGGTCCACCACGACCGTTCATTCCCTCAACATCTCCACCTTGAATTACGAATTCTGGGATAACACGATGAAAAATCGTTTCGTCGTAAGCGTGGTGGCGAGCAAGAAATATGAAGTTATTGACGCTGCGAGAATCCAGCGTCGGGTCCAGAACCGCCGTAAAGTTGCCCAAGCTTGTCGAAAATTCGGCGGCGTACAACCGACCGATATCAATACAGGTCTTCGGCGGTGTACCAAACCGTGTTTTTGGCTCCGAGGAACCATCAGGCGCGGGGCATCCTTCTATTCCAAGGGCTTTCGCACCAACAGAAGTGGTTTCCGTGCGTTGGCTGTCGCTCTGGCTGTCGCGTCCTGTCAAACTCCACAAAAAAGCGATCAGCAGTACCGCCACAGCGATAGCGACCCAACGAATGAGGACTTTCGTTCGCTTAGCGCTCTTTTTGGCACGCTCAGTAGCATCGTCCTGCTCCTGACGTCGAGCTCTTTGCCGTTCACGCTTGTTATTGCTCATAACTCGATTTATCGGTCTCCTCGAAAGAATGTTCACCACCGAAGGTAGCAACGCTGCTCTCCTAAACCCATCTACATGTGACGCGAAATCACTTAGGGCATCTGACTAGTACACGGGTACCCTCGAATCCTGTGGCACTTGTAGTCCAAAAGTTCGGCGGTACTTCGGTCGCGGACGCGGATCGTATGCGTGAAGTAGCCGATCACGTTAAACACACTCGGGCTCGAGGTGACGACGTCGTATTGGTGGTGAGTGCCATGGGTAAGGAGACCGACGAACTCCTACGACTGGCCGACGAGGTCAACGACGATCCCTCGGGACGTGAGATGGATATGTTGATCACCGCCGGAGAGCGAAAAGCTATCGCCCTGATGTGTATGGCATTGCATTCTGCTGGGGTTCCGGCTGATTCCTTCACAGGGAATCAGGCGGGATTTGAGACTGATAACAATCATCGCAACGCCAAAATTCTGTCGGTAGACCCCCACCGGGTCCGCGATTCAATAGATAAGGGACGTGTTGCGGTGGTGGCAGGCGCTCAAGGGATGTCCACCGACAACAACGTCACCTTTCTCGGTCGCGGCGGCTCAGACACCACAGCGGTTGCTCTTGCACATGGCTTAGGCGCCGACGCTTGCGAGTTATACACCGATGTTTCGGGGGTATTCACTACGGACCCCCGCGTTTGTCCCGCTGCAAAACGAATGGAATCTATTTCCTTTGATGAGTTGCTTGAAATGACCGCCGTCGGTTGCCCCAAACCGGCGATGCGTTCGGTAGAAGTGGCCCGAGCCTTCGGTGTCCCACTCCACGTGCGGTCCGCGTTTACATGGGAACCGGGTACATGGGTACTTGAGGAGGATCCTGAGATGGAGAAAGCGATTATTACTGGGGTTGTTCCCGACACCAGTCAAGCCAAGGTCACCCTGAGCGGCGTCCAAGACGAACCTGGCCTCGCCGCGAGGGTTTTCCGCACGTTGGCTAACGCATCGGTCAATGTTGACATGATCGTGCAAAACATCAGCGAAACGGACCGCACTGATATTTCCTTTACCGTGCCCCTAGAAGATCTTGAAGTCGCCACATCCACCTGCGAAACCCTCGCCGGTGAGTTGGGATTTGGAGGGGTTACCGCCGATCCGAATCTGGGACGCGTGTCAGTCGTAGGAGCGGGAATGGCGTCTAATCCCGGTGTCGCTGCGACCATGTTCGAAACGTTGGCTGAGAACAACGTCAACATCGAGATGATCGCCACCTCACCGATCCGAATTAGTTGTGTGGTCGCTGAAGATGACGTCGACCGGGCAACGGCAGCGTTACACACCGCATACGGCTTGGATTGAACCGCCCGGCCTTTATCCACCGCGGCGTGCGACCCGACCATCGGTAACCTCGAAAGTTATGCGAGTAGGAATCGTTGGAGCCACGGGCCAGGTCGGCGGAGTGATGCGCCGCATCCTTTTGGAGCGGACATTCCCGATTGAGAAGTTGCGTCTCTTTGCCTCCCCGCGATCAGCGGGCACGAGCCTTGAATGGGCCGGCACAGACATCGTTGTCGAAGATGCCGGTACAGCTGACTACGAGGGCCTCGACATTGTCCTGTTCTCTGCTGGGAAGACGACCTCATTGGCACTTGCCGAACAAGTTGCATCTCAAGGTGCGTTAGTAATCGACAATTCATCTGCATGGCGCATGGACCCGGATGTACCGCTTGTAGTGCCTGAAGTTAACGCCCACGCAGTTACTGACACGCCTAAAGGCATTATTGCTAACCCCAATTGCACGACAATGGCAGCGATGCCAGTTTTGGCGCCGCTTCACGCAGAAGCAGGCCTCGAAGGAATGATCGTTTCTACCTACCAAGCAGTATCGGGGGCAGGATTGGCGGGTGTGGAGGAGCTCGGTACTCAGCTCCGCGCGACCCTTGACAATGTTGAAAACCTTGCCTTTGACGGGACGGCTGTGGATCACCCGTCACCGTCGTCGTTCGCGCAACCGATCGCACACAACGTGCTTGCACACGCCGGGGATTTCGTCGCCGACTCCAGCGGTGAAACTGACGAAGAGCAGAAACTTCGTAACGAAAGTCGAAAGATACTGGGAATCCCAGAATTGCGCGTATCTGGGACCTGCGTCCGCGTGCCCGTCTTCACGGGGCATTCTCTGGCACTTAATTTGCGGTTCAGTTCTGAAATAACTCCAGAACGGGCAACACAAATTCTTCATACATCTGATGGGGTGGTGGTTTCAGATGTCCCAACTCCTCTTCTCGTTGCTGGTGAAGACCCTTCCTACGTTGGGCGAATACGGCGCGATCCGACGGTTGAACACGGCCTAGCCCTGTTCGTAGTTGGCGACAATCTGCGGAAGGGTGCGGCGCTCAACGCGATTCAGATCGCGGAGACCGTCCGTGATCAGGGCATCTGCTAATTGCCGATCGATAAATCAGGACATCCGCATGGTTGCGTTTGACATCGAGGACAGCCATTGGCGTAGCGCGAGACAGCTTCCTCAAGCGACAAATCCAACTGTGCAGCGAGTGAAGCCACCCATGCCAAGACATCCCCAATTTCGTGAAGTTGCTGTTCGGGAGTACCTTTGCGGACCGCTTGAGCAAGCTCTCCCAATTCTTCAGTCAACCAGGCGACGGTGGCTGCGAGCCCGCGTTCACTATCACGAAGGCCGTAAGTCTTTTCCATGAGTTGTTGCAGTTCAGACAAGTGCACGACTTGACGTTAGGCTCCGAAACTCGTGTTAATGGGCATTCAACCGTTCAGCGTGAAACAGTGGGAGAGTGCCCCCGAGCATCTGCTTAGTTTTAGTGGACCTTTCTGACCGAGTTATTGGGTGTGAGATTCGATGAAGCAAACCCTCACCATCATCATCGTGCTGCTTCTTGCTGTTGCCTGCACGGTCGTGATTGTCATCGGGATTTCAGGCACATCAAAAAAAGCCGTCGAAGAAGAGATAGCGGAACCGATCTCTAGCCAGGCGGTTGGGCCATCAAGTATTGACGAACCAGAAGAATCTGAAGAAGAGGTCGCTGAATTCGTTAGTGAAGGACCCACTCAAAAACTGAACAACGCTTCGATGGGAGTGGTTACCTGGCTTCCAAGACCCGGCGACATCGTCGAATTCGGCACCGCTCTGTACGCCGTTGATCATCGCCCGGTTGTGTTAATGAAGGGTTCTCTGCCGATGTATCGAGAGATCACATACAAGATCCCCGACGGTCCCGACGTTGCACAACTTGAACGCAACCTTGTGAATCTCGGATTTGTTAGCGACGAAGCCGCGACGGGAGACCCCACTGACCTCACCGTCGACCATCATGTTACGCCGCTGACGGTGTCCGCGATTCGATCCTGGCAACTATCGATCGGGATCACCGCAACGGGAATCGTTCGACACGGTGACGTCATATTTCGACCAGAACCGGTGCAAGTTTCGATATTGCACGCCGCTATTGGCGAGAGTGTCGAAGGTGGAAGCGTTCTTTCGGTCAGTCTTGGCCCATAGAGAGGCAACGGAGCAGCCGTCGCGGTGACAAGCTAGTTTCGGACTATGGACAGAGCGACTTTAGAAACGCGCTTGAGTGCTGAAGTGCAAGAGTTGGACCTTGAAGAATCCGTCCTTCAGTTGGAAGTCGATGGGTTGTGTGTGGTGCCGCCCGAGAAGACCGGAGTCGGGACTGACACCACAAGTGCCATTCGCGACCAGCTACTAGTTGAAGCTGAGCAAACCGTCGGGTGCGGATTTGATTTAGACGACGGCCCAGACGCGGCACTCGCTATGACCGCGGACGATAATGTCCTCGCTCACTCCGCCGGAGACCGAGGAGAACCGAGCCAATTTCTTGTGCAGCAGCTCTGTGCGCGAGATCGTTTGTTCCGCGATCTCGCGATCAACCCCGCCGCATTGGCGCTGATTCGACACCTGATTGGGCGGACCGCTACACGTTTCAGTAGTCACAACGCGTTCGTGAAATGGCAAGGTGAGTTCGGCTACGGACCGAACCTTGGTTTGCACTGTGACCAAATGGCGGTACCTCGACCGTGGGGTCGTAACGCCCTCACGGCCAATACCAACTGGTGTTTGACCGATTACACCCACCAGGACGGAGCTCTGGCTTACGTCCCTGGATCACATCGGCGAATGGAACCACCCCGTTTTCCCGAAGCAGTTGAGTTAGCTGTACCTGTGGAGGCCCCTGCGGGGTCGCTGATCGTGTTTCACGGGGCAACATGGCATGGAGCGTTTCCTCGAACGACGCCGGGTATGCGGTTATCGATCGCGAATTACTTCCGGCATTACATGATTCTTCCCCAAGACGATATTAAGAACCTGTTTCCGCGCGAACTTGCCGACGATTGTTCTGATCCAACCGTTTTCAAGCTGCTCGCGGGATTCGCAGACGATTTTCCTTATACGCAGCAAACGGAAAGAATCCCGCAGATTGTTCAATGACTCGGCACGGATTCAGACGGACGCGTCAGCGTTAATCACTATTTTTCCAAAGAATTTCCGTTCCTCAAGCGCCTGATGCGCGGCGACGCCATCTTTTAGCGGAACGCAGGAGTCTATGACGGGCTTAAATTCACCGGTTCTGGTGAGCTCAAGCAGCTGGTCGAGATCACTTCGTTTCCACCCATTCGAGCCCCGTATGTCCATCTCTGCTGTCCAAATGAACCGTAAGTCCGTGGGAGGATCGAACCCGGCCGTTGCGCCGCAGGTCAACACTCGACCGCCGAGTTTTACGCATCTAAGAGATGATGCCCAGGTGTCGCCACCAGTGAAATTCACGACGACGTCGTAACCGCCTCCGCTGAACAGGCTGCCGGTTCTTTCGCGGCAATATTTCACAAAGTCAGTGGTGCTGTAGTTGATTGTCTCATCGGCACCCAACGATCGGAGTTGTTGGCATTTTTCATCAGTTCCTGCGGCCGCAATAACAAAGGCGCCTCGCATCTTGGCGAGCAACAACGCACTGGTGCCGACACCACCGCTAGCACCGAGGATCAGCACTGAGTCGCCAGCCTTAACTTCGCCGCGGGTCAGCATCATTCGGTGGGCCGTCCCGTAAGCGACCGGCAAACAAGAAGCGTCGTCAAAGGAAACATCGTCGGGAAGGCGGATCAGTTGGTCCCTGTGAACAACGACAAATTCTGCGTACGCCCCCCATAAGGTGTCGCCAATCATCCACATCTTTCCATCCTGATAAGTGACCGGGTCCACGAGGATTCGGTCTCCGACGGTCCAGTCACCGACATCGTCTGCGACCTCAGCGACCACACCGGCACAATCGCATCCGGGGATCCCCGGTAGGGGCACCTTTATGCCCGGCATGCCCTGTCGGGTGAACACATCGTGATAGTTGAGCGAGCAAGATCGGACGGCGACGCGAACTTCACCAGCCTGTAACACAGGCTCCTCGATATCTCGGTACCTCAAAACGTCGATTGATCCGTGTTCGTTGAAAACGATTGCTTTCATGGGTTCTGCCCCCGTGTCGACAACAATTCTTCGGCTCGTTGAACGAGACCAGAGCGATCAATTTTCGCTGTGGAAGCAAGTGGGATCTCGTCAACAAACCAAATATGGCGAGGGTGAGCGTACGCGGGACCATTTTCGATTGCATGCTGCTTGAGATTCTCAACAGTGGTTGATGCTCCGGGTTCAACCCGAACGAAAGCGGCGGGTAACTGGCCCTTTAGGTCATCGGCAACGGGCACGACAACTGCTTGATGTACGGCGGGGTGTTGTTCCAACATTTGTTCCACAGAGTCCGGGTAGATGTTCTCGCCTGCGCAAACAAACATGTCATCGACCCGCCCTATAAAGAAATACCAGCCCTCGTCGTCTCGGCGCATCAGATCACCGGTGTGGTACCAACCGTCAGTGAGTTGTGCGGCGTTCACATCGGGAAGATCGTGGTAGCCGCGCATCACCCCCTTGGACCGGACCCACAACTCGCCATGATTGGTTTCTTTCCCACTCTTGGGATCAATGAGCTTCAGTTCGACTTTGGGGTGTTGGTATCCGAGGGCGATTTTGGGTCTCGGAAGACCCTCAGGGTGGGGCCCAAATTCCAACACTGCTTCCGTTGTGCCATAGCCATTGGTGACAAAGGCGTTGGGGAAGAGTGCCTGGACGTCGTCAAAAAGCGCCTCAGTCATTGGTGCCGAACCGATCAGAACTCTTTGTACCGATGAAAGGTCATAGCTGACGGAAGATTGTTGTAATTCGGCGGTCACGAGGGCGTACATCGTGGGTACACCCGAACACATGGTGACCCGGTGGTCGTTGATGGCTTCGAGGTAGCCGCGTGGCGAGAACTCGGGTAGAAGGACTACCTGGCCGCCGCTGGCGAAGGCCAGCTTCGAGGCCATGGAAGCGTTCTTGTGGTACAGCGGCGCCGATACCAACATGACTTCCCCTGGGAGCGTCGCACCGTATTCAAGGACCGTAAAAGTAACGTTCTCGTGCGACAGCAATACGCCCTTAGGTCGTCCAGTGGAACCCGATGTATAGATCTGAATCGCGACATCCGATGGCTTAACTTCAGCGAGTTGCTTAACTGGCGAACCACCCATAACTTCTGCCCACTCATCCGACCCGACCACAACAGTGGGAACTGAAGGTAGGGAAGAGGAGTGCTCAGCGTCCGCTATTAGGAGCCCCAGATTTGCGTCTTGTGCGATGTATTCCAAAGTTGAGTCAGGCAGCCTGGAGTTGAGCGGCACAAAAACCATGCCTGCCGCGGGAACGCCAAACATGACGACGTAGTACTCGCTTAAGTTGCTGGCCAGCATCCCGATACGAGACCCCGGTTTAAGACCGCGATTGAGAAGTGCCGCCGCGAATACCTTCACTCGGTTTTGGATCTGAACGACAGTTAATCGCTCAGCGGGTGCCTTAGAGCGATCGACTAACGCGATGCTCTCAGGATCAGGATTTCGATCAAGGAGCTCCGCGATATTCATAGAACTAATTATCCCAAAACTTCGGGTTCGCAGGTCATCAAGATTTCGGCGACGGTTGCGGTATTGGGAAGCCTGACGATCGTCGCGACTGTTTCAGCAAGATCAGCGGCCTTGATCATGATCTCAGGGTCGACCCCGAAGCTGGAGGTCATATCAGTCTCGACGTAGCCGGGGCAGATAGCGGTAACACGAATTCCGTGTTCGAACGAAGCGTGTCGAACGGCGTGATGTAAAGCGAGCATCGCGTGTTTACTCATGGCGTACCCAGGGGCGAAGGTTCCCTTCACTCGTTTCCCTGAGAGTGATACGACGTTGACGATACGCCCTTCACCTGACACCGCTAATAGGGGAAGCGTTTCCTGAATTAGACGTAGAGGTCCTTTGACGTTCACAGCCCACATTTCGTCAAGTAGTTCCTCGGATAGATCTGACAGGTCCTCCATGTGCCCAATGCCAGCGTTGTTCGCCAATCCGTCAACGCGTCCCCGCGAATCAACGGTCGACTCGACCCACTCTGCGCCGGTTGCCGGCTCAAAAGCGTCGTAATGGTGACATGAGACGTTCTCGTCAACCCATTCCTGAACCGACTCCCGCAACTGGTCCAAATTTCTCGCGCCCAGACTGACTACCCAACCATCTGCGTGGAATCGTCGCGCCAAAGCCGCCCCTATACCTCGGTTAGCGCCGCTAACCATCATCACTCGACCGTGTGGATCAATCACTTCAAACCTCTCCTGCGGTTCTTTTCCCGTTGTGCCGCCGCTGACGGTTGATGAGAGCATCGCATGATTCGGCCGTGCCGAACCGGGTGTGGAGCCGATCAGGTTGTCACGACGTCGCTACCGTCGTGTATCTCCAACGAAAATCAGCGCTATGGCAGAAACGCCGCCGGAGATCGCGACGACTAGCCACGCCGCCTTGTAGGCATTGAGTTCGGCTGATTCACCAACGAGAGAAATGAGCGAAGCCACGCCGATTGTCGCCCCAAATTGTCGCGCCACCTGCAATATCGCGCCGGCGACCGCATAGTCGCTGGGCCCGACATCAATTACGGCAGCAGCGCTTACTAAAGGGAAGGTAGTAGCAACACCCACACCCACGAGTAGAGAGATGGGAAGATAAACGAAAAGCCAAGCTGGACGTTCAGTAATGAGCAATACATACAGCAGGTTTCCCACACCCCAGGCGAGAGATCCAGGGATGGCGAACCTACGGATACCAAGGTATGACCCGTAGCGTCCGGCGACAGGGGCCAGTAACGCGACAAGCAGCGGGGAGGCTGTGGTGGCAAGTCCAGCCGTGGCGATGCTGTACCTCCAACCTTCCGTGAGCCAGAGAATGTTCACCAGTAACGATGCCGACAGCGAAAAACTTTGAATGAGTGTGGCGACATTTGCCCATACGAACGTTCGAATCTTGAAAAGTTCCAGAGGTATTGCCGCCGCGACGTGTCCACGACTGCGTGAGATGACGCCGAAGAAAATGAGAAGCCCCAAAGCAAAGCTTGTTTGTACCCCCAATGACAAAAGACCCCAAGGGCGAACTTGCACAATCGAAAACGCCAGTAACGCCATAGCCGCAGCAAGGAGGAACGCACCCCAGACATCAGGAAAGGGCGATTGTTTGTTGACCTCGGTGTCGGGAAGGTGCCCTCTTCCACACCCATATGCAGCAAAACAGGCCACCGGAAGCAACAGAAACGCCCAACGCCAACTGGTTGCATCGATGATTAGCGCGCCAACCGAAGGACCGGTCGCGACACCAAGCGCGGTGATTGCCCCCCATTTGGCGACAGTTGTTGTACGAAGGGAACTTGGCGTGTCGGCCAGTAAGAGTCCTAAAGAAGAAGGAGTAACCAGGGCACCCCCTACCCCCTGCAAAGTGCGAGCACTAATAACAAACGCGAGATTCGGTGCCGCGCCAACCAAAACCGATGAGCCACCAAAAATGGCCAGACCAGCCCAAAAGAGCTGCCGGCGTCCGAACCGGTCGGCCAACCGCCCAGCAGGAATTAGCAGCGCCGCGAAGGCAATGGTGTACGAGTTCAACACCCATGTAAGGGTTCCCCTGGTCGCTTCAGCGAAGCTCGCTTCCAAGCCAGGAAAGGCAACGTTCATCGTGGAAATGTTTGCGGTCACCAGGTAGGAACCAAGCGCTGTCGAAAGAAACAGCCGCCAACGAACGCGCGAATGACCTTCGGCTGGAGATACGCGAAACACGCTCGGCAGAATTGGACTATCCCTCACAGAAATGGGGTCTCCCCCAATGGTCGGGCAGGCGGGATTTGAACCCACGACCTCTTCGTCCCGAACGAAGCGCGCTACCAACCTGCGCCACTGCCCGTCAGACCGTTTCCGGAGGTACCGACGCTACCGCAATCAAGAGGCGATTCCGATCGCGTTCAAGCTTTCAACCAAGCCCTAGAGAGCTTCGCCAGGGTCATCATCGCTGGATTGGCCGCCACTATCGCCGGTGGCCTCATCTCCGTTGACGAGTGGATCTAGCTCGACGCTCTTCCCCGCAACCTCGGGGGTGTCAGCAACCTCGTCGCGCATATTTTCACCAGATAACAATTTCACCGAAGCCATCTTGAGTCGAAAAGCATCCAGCGGCTTGACAATCCATCCTTCGGCTCCTGCCTGCTGAGCTAAGAAAACATCAGCTGAACGATCCAAAAGCATGAGTACCGGTACCGGGGACACGCGCCCAGCGTCGATCTCGAGACGAAGATCGATACACGCGGCCATGCCGCCCATATTGCCGATCTGTAAATCAAGGATGACAAGGTCCGGAGACCCCACTGAGGCAGCGCTTCGGACCTCGCTACCCGCGCGAACAACCCCAACTGTCGTGCCGGGATCGCTGAGGGCTGAACGCACCTCTTGGATCAACCAATCTGCATCGCTCGCTAAAAGGACGTCAGTCACTTCCTTGGAGGCTAGCTGCCGCGATCCTTTCAGACATGACGAAAACAGCTCTTAGGTCCTAGAAGATGGGCGTCAGGTTCGTGTCTCTGTAGCCTTGCCGCTGTATCCAGCGATTGGCGGATGGACGAAGTTTTGACCAACATGAGACGTGTGTTTCGCATTGGCGGAGTCCTCGCCGTAAGCCTCTTTATTTTAGCGATCCTCGGAGCGTCTCCCGCCGCTTCTCATACCGGTCACGAACACTCCCGAGTCATCAAAGTCATTGAGGTCAGTGGACTCCTAGACCCCGTAGAGATCGATTACATCGACGCCCAACTTCAGGACGCCCAACGAAACTGGGCGCTGACGATCGTGCTCCAAGTCAACAGCCCCGGTGGCGCCGTTGACGACGAAAAGCTCCTCGATCTTTTGGAAAATATTGACGGAGCACTCGTTCCCGTAGGCGTGTGGATCGGCCAGAGCGGTTCCACCGCCAAAGGAGCCGCTGCACATTTGGCAACTGTCGCAGACTATTCAGGAATCGCGCCCGGCAGTCGAATCGGACAATTCGGGGACTGGTCGAACCCGCGAAGGGCCGCGTTCGAAGCTATGAGAGACCAGCTTGAACGCGGCCAAGACGCAGTCGACGCAGGACTGGTCGACGTGATGGCCCCCACCTTGGGTGACTTTCTCTTAGCCATGGAAGATGCTGGCGTCATTGAGGAGATTTCAATTGAGGTTGAGCAGGCTGGCGGCCTCGTGCGGCGAGCAATCGCCGACGACGTCAGCGTGGCTTTCAGCAAACTTTCACTCTTGGACCAGCTGTTTCACACAGTGGCGAGCCCGGCCGTCGCTTATTTATTGCTTCTGGTTGGCATGTCAATGCTCCTTTTAGATTTCTTCACCGGTGGCATCGGAGTTGCCGGGGGAGTGGGAACTGCCTCGCTGCTACTCGCGTGTTACGGCCTGGGTGTTCTTGATATCCGATGGTGGGCGCTAATCATGTTGGTGGTCGCTATGACGGCGTTCGGGATCGACCTTCAAACAGGTATCCCGAGGTTTTGGACCTTCGTTGGCTCACTACTCCTGATTGCAGGCTCTCTTCGCCTTTTTGCGTCTCACGCGATGAGTTGGCTCACATTGTCAAGCGGAATCTGCCTGACTCTGGCCTTTGTCTTGTCGGGAATGCCGGCGCTTATCCGTACCCGCTACGGGACAAGCACATTGGGGCGGGAGTGGATGATCGGTCAAATGGCCGTTGCTTCCACCGATCTAACTCCCGAAGGAATTGTGATGTTCAAGAATGCTCAATGGCGAGCCCGAGTCAACCGGCTAACCCCCATCAACGAAGGGGACCCCGCCAGGATTGTGGCACTTGAAGGGTTGGTGCTTGAGGTAGAACCAGAAGAAGGCGGAGCTGTCGATTACCGAGAAATGCGACAGAAGAGACCATCCCCATCTGATGTAGCGCTAGGTGATACCTCCGAACCTCCCATAGAAAAAGACCTATAAGCCCTGTTCAACGGGTCTTTCTAAAATTGAATCGTTTTTCGATTTTTTCTTGCCACACTTCACAAACGCGCCTAGATTCCCAGCCACGGGACACACAGGGGGCGCGAGAATATGGCTGCATTGCCTGATGGCAGTTGGGAACACAAAGCGGCATGTCGAGGCCCACAATCCCAAGTTTTCTTTCCCCCGCCCCGGTTTGAGCGCAAGGACGAAAAACTCGCGCGCGAAGGACGAGCCAAAGACATTTGCAGGCAGTGCTCCGTGATCGAAGACTGTCTTTCCTACGCCCTCGACATCCGTGAACCCCACGGAATCTGGGGAGGCGCCAATGAAGCAGAACGCCGCCAGATACTGCTGACGTTTGACGGTCAAGCAGCGTCTTAACCTACGACACATTTCAGCGGGTCAGATCCGGGATCTCAGAGTTCAGGTAACCGCGGCCCAGGGATCCTCAGGTCCTCTCTGCGGCGGGTCACTCCCGTGCTATCAAGAATCGCGCAAATAGGCAGCGCGAACTTCCGCGTGGTCTCCAACGCGTCGCGAATTTCAGCCACAGTCACGCCAGCAGGGTTCTGTTGTAGGAGACGAGCGACCGCTATAGCCGCTTTCTCTATAGAAGAAGCAGCGAACAACACGCCGTCGCTTTGGATCACTATCCCACGTTGGATCAGGCCTCTAATTTCCTCTCGAGATTGAGCCGTTGGTTGCACTGGTGCGAACGGATTAGCTTCAAGCTCGGCTACGAGCGGGTGGTTAATTAAGACGTCCTCTTGATCTACGCGCCGAGCGCGCCCTTCCATCACCTGCACATCTTCCACATCATCAACGATCAGTCGTTGCCGTTCATCAAGCAACGCCACGTCTAAACCGAGAGGGCCAGCCGCCTCTATCAAAGAGCGCACCTCTTCCACAGCCGAAGCAACGACGGATGCCGGCGCGACCCAATCACCAAGAACCGGTTGGACTTCGCTGCCTGTAAGGCGCTTCAATTCGTCTGTTCGCACCCAGCCGCGCTCAGCGATTACGCGATCCACTGAGAGATCGGGTTGTGCTTCTGACGCCTTGAGTTGAGGATCTACATCAAGTACTTGTCCACCACCCACGGTTTCTTCTCTCCCCGACTCGCGCAGGACGAACCTGTCGCCGGGTAACAGCGGGAGCCCCTCGGGAAGAAAGATTCGCACAAGTCCTGACGACCCAGGCGCAAGACGATTTGGGCCCAAAACTCTGAGACGGATCGACCATTCCCCCGACCCAACGTAAATCGAGAAGGCACCGCGCCGCGACACCTCGTGGCCCAGGTCCGGCAGGACCCTTAGCTCGGCATCGAATTTTGCTGTCTGATACCACTGGTCTTCGAACGCGAGAGCGACTCCACGTCCGAGACTTTGATGTTCGACATGTGCGAGATTCAGGGCAACTCGATGACCAGGATCGATCTTGGTACGCGATTCTCCCTGGGTTTGGATGCCCCGGATTCGCGCTTTCTTTCCTCCCGGAATGAGTGACACCTCATCATCAACTCGCAGTCGCCCCCCAGTCAGCGTTCCGGTAACGATGCTTCCCGCACCAGTGGCCGCAAAAGACCTATCAATCCACAACCGGGGTCTTTTATGATTCGAAGCTGTGGGCGTTGACTCGGTCATCACGTCCAACGCGTCGCGTAGAGCGTCTATGCCGGTGCCGTTCACACTGTCTACAGCCACGATATCTGCACCCTCTAAGAAACTTCCTTCCGTCTTTTCTTCGACGTCGAGCCGCGCGAGTTCGGCAAGTTCGTTGTCAACGAGTCCCATTTGGGTCAGCGCTACGACTCCGTGCTGTATCCCCAAGAGTTCAAGAATTCGTAGATGTTCTTCGGATTGAGGTTTCCATCCTTCAGTAGCCGCGACAACAAAGACACAGGCGTCTACCCCACCTACACCCGCGAGCATGTTCTTGATGAAACGGATATGTCCGGGAACATCAATGAACGAAATTTTTCTGCCTGAAGGCAAAGTCGCGAACGCGAAACCCAGATCTATCGTCAAGCCACGTTCTTTTTCTTCTGCAAGGCGATCGGGATCTGTTCCGGTTAGTGCCCGGACCAGCGTCGATTTGCCGTGATCAACGTGGCCCGCGGTGGCGACTACGTGCATTGGTTAAGTGGAAGAAGCAACAGCGTCTGCGACTAGTGAATCGTCACTTGGATCGACGGTCCGCAGATCGATGACAGTGGTTTGGTCCTGTACCCGAGCAATCACAGGGGTATCGGCGTCGCGAAGAAGTTGAGATATATCCCCCGCGATTTCGACTCCCGCCGATGGGATGTGTTCCCCGGGAAGAGATCCGCCTCCGGTCATCGCTAGCGTCTGGATGGGCTGGCCAACCCCCAACGCTTCTGCGCGTGACAACAACTCGCTCACAGATGTCTGCGCCATTCGCCAGAACGGTATGGCATCTCCATCGCGACGCAAATAAGCCAGGGCTGTTTGTTGCAGAGCGTTTAAGACAAGAGCCCCCGGCCGAAAAGCGCGCATCAATGGGTGAATTGCGCATGCTTCCACTAGGTCCCCGCGCCCTGCAATGACTCCCGCTTGAGGACCCCCGAATAATTTGTCGCACGAGAAGGTCACCAGATCGGCGCCCTCCTCAAGAGTCTGTTTGACCGCAGGTTCGTCACCTAACCAGGGTGGGCGTCCATCCCGCAACCAAGAACAGGCGTTGTCTATGAGCCCAGATCCCAGATCTACCGCCAACGGAACCTCGAGAGTTGCCAATGATTTGACCGATGTGTCCTCAGTAAACCCGCTGATGCGGTAGTTCGAGGGGTGGACCTTAAGTAGGAGAGCTACATCGTGTGCCTGATGGGCAGTCTGATAGTCAGCTAACCGCGTGCGGTTAGTAGTCCCCACTTCCACTAACCGAGCACCTGACTCCGCCATCACATCTGGCACCCGAAAACCGCCCCCGATCTCAACAAGTTCGCCGCGCGAAACTGCAACCGCGTGATCGCGAGCAAGTGCGGCAAGGACTAGCGCCACAGCTGCGGAGCAGTTGTTGACAATCACCGCGGCTTCTGCGCCTGTAAGTCGACAAATCAAGTTTGCTGCATGGTGATTGCGAGAACCCCGAGTACCGGTATCCAAATCGAATTCTAAATTCGTCGCTTTCGCCGGTTGGCTATAAGCGAGCGGCGCGCGACCCAGATTCGTGTGGAGTAACACTCCCGTAGCGTTGATCGCAGGCCCGAGTAGTGCTCTTTGAAGTCTCACCGCTTCTTCGCGAGCTGACTCAGGCTCTCCGTTGCTAATTGCAGTTCGGGCGGCGTCCACGAGCAGGGGAGGTGGTAAGTCGATATCGCTGAGTGATCGCGCTAAAGAGTCAACGGAAGGCGGACGCACACTAGTGAGGATACGGCCGCCGCGGTTCGGTTCGCCCTATGGACCGTAGCTAGGATCAAACAAGTGGGCCTACTTTTCCTTCTATTTGTGGTGGTCCCGATCCTCGAACTCGTGGTTATCATCCAGGTTGGACAATCGCTTGGAGCCTGGAATACGGCAGGAGTACTGGTTGTGGACAGCCTCGCAGGAGCGTGGCTAGTTAAACATCAGGGACTTGGTTTAATCCGAAAATCTCGGGAACGCATACGAAACGGTGAGATGCCCGGGAGCGAAATTTCGGCGGGCATCGCAGTGCTGTTTGCGGGAGCATTGATGCTCACGCCTGGCTTTGTCACCGATGCCGTCGGTTTGATGCTTCTCATTCCCCCGATACGAAACTTGCTCACTAGTTCTATTCGACGTCGTTTCCATTCACGCTTGTCAACCAATTTTGCTTCGCAGGACCTGCCTTCGTGGAATCCGATCGATCCCACCGAAGGCGGGTACCCACCCAAGGAAGAAGATCAGTGACTTCGGCAATCGAAGTTCGACCCGCCGCAACTGTCATGCTGGTACGTGACGGCGAATTTGGGCTTGAAACGTTCATGCTCAGACGTAACCCAAAGAGTGAGTTCGTGCCGGGACAGTTTGTTTTCCCCGGAGGAGCACTTGACGTTAACGACCAAGCAAACGCAGAATTGGACCTGATAACAGTCGGTCTTGACGACGTCGAAGCTTCAAAGCAACTTGGGATCGAAAGCGGAGGTTTGGCCTACTGGGTTGCGGCAGTGCGCGAATGTTTTGAGGAGGCAGGGACTCTGCTGGCTCGAACCGACGGAGAAGACTTAGCGTTAGCTGACCCCCACGTCCACGACCAATTTCAGGTGCACCGCGAGGCGATTTATTCTGGTAAACGCACCATCGCAGAGATGTGTCGTGACGAGAGCCTGACGCTCAACCTGGACGCTTTGCGCTATGTCAGTCATTGGATCACGCCGATTGGGCCCACTAAGAGGTTCGATACTCGATTTTTTGTCGCACGCTCACCTGAGGGTCAACGTGCCGCCCATGACGGAGGAGAAACCGTAGAAAGTTGTTGGATCGCGCCCAAAGAGGCGATGAAACTTCATCACGCGGGCAAGTTTGAGATGATTCTTCCTACCGTGGCCAACCTTGAGCCATTAGTTGACATGAACTCCGTTGATGAGGTCATGCAGTGGGCGAATGAACTTTCCGACATCCCCGAAATTCTGCCAGCCATCGTCATAGCTGCAGACGGGTCGCCGACGGTGTTGTTGCCCGGGGACGCTGGCTACGAAGATGCGTTGTCGCAACCTCCGCCTCCAGGGTCGACCCGATAAGAGGGACCTCAGTTGCCCTCGAGAGTGACTGATACCTCGGTCATGGACGAGGCCGAGCACTCCGCCATATTTACCGGCGGGGAAATTTCGTTGACAATCAGAGAAGCAATTTCATGGAACGCGTCACCGGCTGGTCCACCACTTTGAGCGACGGGTCGGCCGCTGTCGCCTCCCCTGGATACGGCCGGTTCAAGAGGAATTGAACCCAACAATGGGACGCCGATCTCGGCCGCTAACCGCTGACCTCCCCCCTCGCCGAATAGAGGCCACGATTTTCCATCGGGAGTCACGAACGCGGACATATTTTCGATGACGCCAAGCACCGGCATGTGGCTGCGTCTCGCCATGTCCGCCACGCGCACGGCGACTTTTTGTGCACTAAGAGCTGGTGTGGTTATTACCAACATTTCGGCTTGAGGCAGCAAACGCGCCAGAGCCATTTGAACGTCCCCAGTGCCGGGAGGCATGTCGACGAGCAAGTAATCGAGTTCACCCCAGTCGACGTCATGAAGGAACTGCTCTACGGCTTTCGCGAGCATCAAACCTCTCCACATGAGAGCCGTTTCCTCAGTGTCGACCATCAAGCCCGTGGAGACCAACTTGATTAGTCCGTCCCCCTCGGGGCGCTCCACAGGAACGATTTTCCCGCGCTTCTCACCCGAACCCGCCGGCCGAGCATTGAGTCGAGAATCGACCCCAAGCATTCTTGGGACGCTAAACCCCCAAATATCGGCATCGAGGACTCCAACGATGAAACCCCGCGATGCGAGACATGCGGCCAAGTTGACGGTCACTGACGACTTCCCAACGCCGCCCTTCCCCGATGCCACAGACAGCACCCGTGTCCTCGCAGGTATTTGCGTTGGGGTCGCAGATGATCTCGCATGCGAACGAGCTCGACCCATAACCCTGGTCCGCTCTTGCGGAGTCAATTCGTCCCAATGCAGTTCAACATTGTTAACCCCAGGCAACGCATTGACGCGTGATTCGCAGTCGCGCTTGATAGTCGCCCTCAACGGGCATCCGGCAGTGGTGAGCGCGATCGTGATGTGGACCGTTTGATCCTGAACATATGCGGACCTAACCATCCCCAAATCGACGATGTTGTCGTGGAGTTCGGGGTCCATCACCTCGCGCAAAACAGCGAAGATTTGATCGTCACTAACTAATCCTTCGCTCACACCTACAAGGCTAGTAACGCCACCCCTCGTGATCCACCGCTCCTAGCTGGCTACACTTAAAAGGGAGTTACACCCGGAGGTTGCATCGTGATCACTTTGACCGATATTGCTGCGGAAAAAGTAAAGGAATTGATTGAAGACGAAGGTGAAGCCGGTTTAGCGCTTCGAGTAGCGGTTCGTCCGGGCGGGTGCTCCGGGTACAGCTACGAAATGTTCTTCGACAGTGAGACCGAGGCCGAGGACATGTCTCAGTTTTTCGGTGAAATCCGAGTCGTTTCAGATCCGATGAGCGCACAACTTCTTGACGGGGCCACACTGGATTTTACAGACGGTCTGATGGGCTCTGGCTTCGCTATCGATAACCCGAATGCGCAACGAACCTGTGGGTGCGGGAACTCGTTCAGCTGAGCAGCGGCATGCACCTCAGGTAGTTACACGAGTAGCAAGAGATCGCGCAATTCGGCGTTGTCCCATATGTGATCCAGACGCCTGAGAACCACGCCGCGTTCATCGAGAAGAAACATGAACGGCTCATAGCTGACACCAGCAGCTTCAACCATCGGCGACAGAGGGCCAAGGTTCTCAGACGATGGGTTCGCGTACACCTCAGCGTGGATTACATCGAGCCCCGAAATGGCGCCGCCAACATGATCGATAAGGTTCTCGAGTACTGGCCCACACATCCATTTGGTGCCGCAGAAAGCGGGAGTACTCACTATCAATAACGTCGCGCGCGTCGAGGCCAACGAATCATCAAGCGAGACTTCGTGAAACGGACAGGCGGGCGATCGAGTGCAAATAGGGTCTACTCCGCGTGAGTTTGAAGCGGTCGGAGTTTGTACCCCGGGAAAGCGGTCCCCCGGCCAGAAGATGGTGCTGCTCCCCCGTCGCCCTGGAGCCGCATATCC
>DASCSY010000012.1:0-24157 GCA_034399415.1 Acidimicrobiales bacterium | reverse complement strand
AGTTGAGCTTCGGTGAACGAAGTTGGAGCGTTCACAACAATTTCATCTTCGCTAGTCACTCATATGAGTTTAGTTTCGGATCTGAGGCCCGAGGGTGAACAGAACGGCCATCTACCGCAATGTCTTTACTTTGTTGATGGTGGGCGTCGGTGTTTCAATTTGGGTTAAGGGCGCGCATTTTGGTTGCCGCTGCTCCGACGTGTTCTTGATCCAGGCCGATAAGGACTAGGCCTTGGATGGGACTATTACTTGATGGCTCAATGGACCATCGACGCCCGACGACCTCCAGGTGGTGGCGACTCCCCTGTTGGTCGTCAAACCAGCCTTTCGCCCGCAGAAGCTGGTGATTTGACTCTTCCAGCATCTTTCCGAGGTCGCGGGGATCCCATGGACCCGCGGGGTTGATAACGGCGGTGGCTACTTCAAAATTAGTGAAGTGATCGGTGTTGGTTAGCGATGCCCCTCGGTCCGCTGCGCCGCAGAGCACACGCACGTCGACTTCGCCATTTTCTATCGGAAGGATCCTGCTGCCCGGAGCAACTTCGGCTACCGCGGAGCTAGCTATTTGAAGACCGTTCTTATCGAGAAGGTCGAACTTCGATAAGAGAACAAGATGAGCGGCTTGTAGCTGTCGCTGAAGTAACGGAGCGATGTGATGATTCCCCCGCTGTTCTTCCAAGGCAATCGGGTCAGCTACTGCCACGATGCCGTCAAGATGGCATCCGTTCGTGCCGTAGATCACTTGTGCAATGTTGATTGGATCAGCGACACCACTGGCTTCGATGATGGCAACGTCGTAATCATGGTCTCGCGCGAGCGTTTCCAGCTGGCGGGATAGGTCATCAGCCAAGGCGCAACACGCGCATCCGTTGGATAATGAAACCTGGTCGGAGGTTTCTTGGCCGATGAGGTGGGCATCCACCTCTATTTGCCCAACATCGTTGACCAGAACTGCGATCTTCAGACCCCTTGGATGCTCTAGTACGTGACGAAGAACGGTGGTTTTACCACTCCCTAAGAATCCGGTCAGGAGGGTGACGTCTAGGTCAGTTTGAATCTCATGATTTTGTTTGTCGCGTTGTCGCGATGCGCTCAGGGTTGAGATGACCCGGTCCCACGCGGAGTCCAGTTCGCCGAACCCTCGGTCAGTTGGTTGACTCACCGGCAAGCACCGTGTCGTGGACCTCAATATCTCTAAGGTCGTTGGGGTTTACTTGGTAAGGGTCATCATTCAAAACGGTGAAATCCGCATGTTTTCCGACTTCGATAGACCCGAGTCGGTCATCCCGATTCAAGATGTACGCAGCGTCGATAGTGATCGCTCGAAGGGCGCTGTCGACAGAGATTTTCTCGCCGGGTGCGAGCACCGTTTCTCCATCGGCACCTATTCGGTTGACCGCACACCATGCAGCTAACAGGGGCGAGAGTGGAGTGACGACGAGATTGAAATCACTATGAAGGGCAAACGGAACGCGGGCTCGTTCTAGGGAGCCGAGTCGCGCTGTCGCTTCGCTCCGGTCGGGACCAAAACCGTGGTCGGCGTGAAGTTGGGCCCGGAAATGAACAAAATAAATATTTACCGACGCCTGTCCTCCGAGCGCAGCAAGTCGTCTGGCCTGTGACGGTGACGACAAGCAGTAATGTTCGACCGTAAAGCGGTGGTCAAACCTCGGATGTATGCGCTGTAGCGCTTCCAGAGTGTCCAGGGTCATGTCTAGTGTCCGGTCTCCGTTGGCGTGGGAGTGAATCTGCACACCGGCTTTCCAGAATGGAAGCATTCGTTCCACCATGTTTTCCCATGGGACTTCACCAGTGTGCGCGGTGTCCTCGTCCAAATATCCGGGTTCGTTCATCACCAGAGTCATGGACGGGTAGGAGCCATCGTTCACGTATTTGACGCCGTGAGTGTTGAGGCGGTCGTCTCCTTGCTGCGTTTTGGAGGCGAGGAAGTCCAGCATGTCGTCCCCGAATTCCCTAACGAGCTTCGGTTCGAATGGAATCATGAACATTCGTAGGGGCAAAGTGCCTTCCGACATTGCGCTCGCGTGATCTTCCCATTCAGGTTCGAACCCATCAGCCATGCCCCAGACCAAGTCAGCGGTGGTGGTTACTCCCGCGGCTTTGGCCACTGCTCCCATTCGGTCGATTGCGGCGCGGCCTGAGTCTGGGCCATAAATCATGTCTGCTACTGGTCTCGTCGCTCGTGCCGTGGCTTCAGTTTCCACGAACCATCCGTTGAGACGTCCATCTGGGTAGCGACCGATCCCGTGACCTACCGAGTCGTCGTCGACGCCAATGAGCTCCAACATCGGGGAGTTGACATACACGATGTGTGGCGCGTACGCGATGACCCATATGGGGACCGTGTCACTTACTTGGTCGAGCATGTCTCGATCTAAATGCCCCGATTGGCTAGCGGGGTCATAGCCCCAGGCAGTTATTGGGACATCAGGATTCGAATGTTCCGCAGCCAAAGCGCGCAATTGGTTAAGTACAGCATCCCGGGTGGGTAAGCCTTTTCTCAAACCGTCCGGGGCAGCCGACTCGATCGGACCAACATATTCCAAGCCCATGTATGTCCCGCTCAACCTGAGATGAGTATGCGGGTCGATGAAACCAGGCATCAGTACTTTGTCGGAATAGCGGTCGTCAATTGAATGGGGGTAGCGACGCAGCCACGGCTCTATCGATTCGATTGAGCCAACGGACACAATTCGCCCATTCGAGACTGCAACGGCTGACGCATCGGGACGTCCTTGGTCCATGGTGTGAATGTGTGCGGCCGTGTAGACGGTTATGTGTTCCAAAGGAGCCCCCATCTCAGCTTTCGTACCGTATCGCTCCCCCACCCTAAGGTTCCGAAATGTTCGTTTGGCGAGATGAGGCACGCGGCGGATATCTCTGTGTAAGGGGTTCCGATTCGCGTCAGTAGATCTCGGTGCTGGAGAGCGATGCGCCCGGTTTCCGTGGAGTGGCGGGGGTTGGATTTGAACTCCCGACCTTCGGTCCCCCAGACCAAGACGGGACGCGAAGCACTTGGTAGCCGTAGAATTATTTCTGTGGAAGAGGTCGAGTGCACCGCTCTCGAAAACGATTGGGATGCTCCTCCTAACCCGTTGATGCACCCACCTTGTCTATGCCCCAAATGCAAGGTAGATCCCCTTGACGTTGAGGTGGAACCTGGCCGTTTGCGGGCAAGCGGCATGCGGCAGCGACCCCAAGTGGAGGCGCTGGAACTGGGTAGCGAGGGCCAAGGTCTCCTATGACGATTAGCGCCACTCGCCAACGATGGCACGGTACTCCGACCCGCCAGGATTTGATATAGCGAAGTTGGAGCGAGGGGCCTGCCAGATAGCGTCGCCCGCTGAACATGACACCACCGTCTCGTTGTGGAACTCATCCATCAGAGAGATGACCGCTGCTTCCAACACGACGGTCAGACTGTAGAAGTCGTAGCTGATGGGTCCGGTTGTCTGGTCGGGCTGAATCACAAGTCGATGTGAACGCAGCCGGTCGTGTTCTTTCCGAAGAGAGTGGCACGGCGCGTTAAGGGGAACAGGACTTGCTGTTGGAGGCGCAGCTTTCAGTTCAGCTCCGATCATTCGGGCGTCGCCGAACCCGACGTTGCACACGCGATGGATAAGCGGAGCGGACAGATGGGCACGCAAGAACGCTCCGCCCGCTGTTATTTCGGCTGCTGAGCAGGTGGCCTCGCCGAAGGTTTGATCTTGTACTGAACTATTGGCGATCATTACGTAAAAGGTGTCGACGTTATGGCGGTGGTACAGCGTTTGGTCTCCTTCGGGGATCAAGACGTCGTATAGCCGTATGTAGTCATTCTCAAAGCGATGTCTGTGTCTGGGTTCGTCCCGAACGTCGACATATTCGTCATGTCCCATCGGTAGCGCACCTCGATTGAAGGTTCTTGTTCGTCATGAATATTTCACGTTCTGTTCGCGCATGTACTTCCATTTGATGCTTACTACCTTTAGCGCCTGCAAACGGCCTTGCCTCGTGAACTGTGGTGATGATCGTTTGGGCTAAATGTCCGGAGGACCTAGTGCAAGCACACCGGTACGATGATTGTGGGCCGCTAGCTCATCGGGTAGAGCAGGGGACTTTTAATCCCAAGGTGCCGGGTTCGAGCCCCGGGCGGCCTACGACTATCGAGTAATTGACGCCACGGTGGCGTTTGTCAACAACACGAAGTCTTCCCAGCCGATGGAAATGTCAAGTCCTCGTTTTCCTCCGCTGCAATATACGCGGGCTTGGTCGCACGCTGATGTATCAATCACCGTTGGCAGTCGGGTTCGGGTGCCGATTGGGCTGATTCCGCCACGGACGTAGCCAGTTACGCGTTCGGCGCTATGCGGATCGGCCATTGCTGCCTTCTTGTGGCCTAGGGCCGCGGCGGCGGCCTTGAGTTTGAGGCTGTCAGGGACGGGCAGAACAGCCAATGCGAATTTCGGCTTCGTTGCGGAACCAATATCAATTACAAGTGTTTTGAACACGGAGTTCGCGGGAACCTGCAGGGCTTCTGAGGCTTCTAGCCCGTATTGGTGATTGTTTGGGTCATGCGGGTAAGGGTGAATTCCGATTTTGATTCTGGCCGTAGTCGCGGCCTCGATTGCCGGTGTCATGGCGATTTATCTTCCTAGCGACGTTGGTTCAATCTACGAGTCGAAGATTATTGCGGCGGCGTATCCAATATTCATGATCGACTTCATCTGCTTCGTGGCGGCGGCGGTGCAGTCTCGCAATCGCCGCGTATCGACGTGCCTGCGTTTGTCGTTGGGTTTGCTGGCTTATTCGTGCATCATTCATTTCGCGGATAGATGTTTGGATTTTGATGCGATTGAAATCACTCACGATTTCTTCAGCCGGTGGGTTTAGCTCAAAAAGCGTGGGCGTCTCCATGTCAGCCACAATTGCAGTGGGGTGGGACAACGAATTTTTTAGCGACCGGAGTGTCCGAAGCCTCCTTGGCCTCTTTCAGTTTCGTCGAGTTCATCCACTTCTTCCCAGGTGACTTCTTCAACCGTCTGGATTACTAATTGTGCGATGCGGTCGCCCCTGTGAACTTCATAAGATTCATTTGGATCGGTGTTGATCAAAAGCACCTTCAGTTCGTCGCGATAACCACTATCGATGAGACCTGGGGTGTTTAAACAAGTCACACCGTGGCGAAGGGCCAAGCCGCTGCGAGGCTGGACGAAGCCTGCGTATCCAAGGGGAATAGCTATAGCAATGCCTGTTCCGATGAGCGCTCTTCCACCGCCCGGCGCGAGGGTCGCGTCTTCATTAGCGACGAGATCGGCTCCGGCGTCGCCGGGCTTCGCGTAGCCAGGCAAGGCGAGTTCCGAATCGAGACGTTGAACTGAGATAGCAACCACACCGCGACTCTAGGCACAGTTGCTACCTGCTGCAGGCACCCCGTATGTAAGGCGTAGCCCCCGTACCATGATTGCATGCTCGTTTGGATGGATCTTGAGATGACAGGCCTGGAACCTGAGCGTCACGTCATCGTTGAGATCGCGACGATCATTACTGAGGACGATCTCACAATTGTGTCTGAGGGTCCTGATTTGGTTATTCACGCCGAGGAGGCGCAGCTGATCGAGATGGACGACTTTGTAGCTGATATGCACACGCGCTCTGGTCTTCTTGGGTTGATCCGAGGGTCTTCGATAAGCCTGGAAGATGCCACCGAACAAACGCTCGATTTCATTAAGCAGCACATTAAGAAGCCTCGGGTTGTCCCTCTGTGCGGTAATTCGATCGGTACTGATCGTCGATTCCTCGCCGCTTATATGCCTGAGATTGAGAACTATCTTCATTATCGGTCGGTCGATGTTTCGACGATCAAAGAATTGGCGCGACGCTGGAATCTTGAGGTGCTGAAAGGTGTGCCTCAAAAACAAACCAGCCACAGGGCCCTTGACGACATTCGCGAAAGCATCGCAGAGCTAAAGCATTACCAAGAACATCTTTTCAAGATGCCGAAAGAATCGAATTAAGATTAGATAAGCCGGTAGAGTTGGCTCGATGGATCGCCCACTGCGCGAGGAGCAGCGACCCCCCGACGACGCGATCGTGGAGTTGGCTCCAAATATCCGCCGGCTTCAACTGCCAATGTCGATGCCTGGTCTCGGGCATGTCAACTGCTACATCCTTGATGATGAACGCGGCGCTGCACTAGTAGACCCGGGGTTGCCGGGGCCTGCAAACTGGAGAGCTCTTATGAAAGGCCTGAGACAGGCGGGGGTTCCACCCACGCGCGTGCATTCAATAGTGGTGACCCATAGTCATCCTGATCATTTCGGAGCAGCGGGTCATTTTCATGAGAAATACGGCTGTGAGGTCATTACCCATCGAAATTTTCGAATGTGGTGGAACTTGGAAGAAGAGGACGACGAGCCGTTGCACAATGTTTCAGCTTCCGATGAGAACGCTGCGCTGCACGATGATCCTCTATTCGCTGGATTAAATCCTGGACCCAAAGGCCCCACTCCCTGGGGCGGTGAGCGGTTCAGAATGCCATGGCACCGTCAAATCGGTTACTCGATGATGAGGAGGGGGTGGGGAGGCGCGTGGTTCTCAACCCCTAAACCGACCCGACGGGTGGAAGATGCAGATCGAATCAATCTCGCGCGAAGAGAGTTCGTGGCTGTTCACACCCCAGGGCACACCACCGATCATCTATGCCTGTATGACCCCGAGGGCGGTCTGATGCTCTGTGGCGATCACGTCTTACCCACTATCACCCCCCACATATCAGGGTATGGACCTGCAGCAGATCCCCTCAAAGATTTCTTCTATAGCCTCGACCGGGTGGCCAATTTTGAGAGTATCCAGCTCGGATTACCCGCTCATGGTCAGCCATTCACAAATCTTTCCGAACGCGTTGACGACATCAAACGTCATCACGAAGAGCGATTGGATCTCCTGCGTGAGGCATCGGACAACCTGGGTAAAGCTTCTGTCCACAAATACATGAAGGAACTCTTCCAGCAGCGTTCTTGGGGGCCTATGGCAGAATCTGAAACCTTCGCACACCTGGAGCATCTTCGACGCATAGGTGAGACTGAGGCCACTCGAGCAGCGAGCGGGATTTTGGAATATTCCTTCTATTAAATGCCCCTAAAAAACGGCTGAGTTTCACCCGGTGTGGAAGTGGGCTTCAAGCCAGCTACCCTCATCCGTTGCATCATTTGCGCTGGTGTGGGTTTATTCGTTTGACTTGCTCTATGCGCTTGTGGTGGCCTTATCACTGTTCGACCCCTCGAAGGCAAGAGCGACTGAAGATCATGCGTAATTCTCTACCCTCAAACTGGCCATACTCTTCGAGTATGTCGACGCGCGTCCGTTGTAGTCGCGCCGTGCCCAGTTCACGCATGTCGACATGGCTCAATAACGACTTCGCTTTGACGCCCACCGGCACTTATTTCACCGGTATCAAGCATCAGGCGCGGCGGCCTTCGGAGGTGCAAATGTAGCTGTAGTAAGCACATTTCAGAATCCACCGAATGGCCGCCGGATAACCGGCGGCCTTGACGTTTTTGGGCCATGAAAGAAACCGATCTTTACCTAGTAACCAACCACAACCATGGAGAGTCAAATGCTTGAGCTTCTCATTGAAACTGAAGATGAATGGAACATCGCTGGTCGATGCAACGACAACAACGGAACGTTGACTCACCTGTTCTTTTCCGATGACGTTGCTCACCAAGCGAGAGCAAAGGCGATGTGCACTAAGTGCCCCGTAAATGTTGAATGTCTCGACGCGGCAGTCACACGCCGTGAGTTGTGGGGTATTTGGGGCGGCGAGCTGATTGAGAATGGTCGCATCGTGATCGGTAAGCGAGGCAGAGGGCGTCCTCCGAAGATCCCGCGTCCCCTTGTCGTTGTGGACGAAGTTCCTGTACCTCCGGAGCTCATCCCCGCTTAGTCGAACAGAGAAGAAGCGCCCCTTACTTCTCCTCTGACAGACCACCGACGTGATAACCGCTGAGGGCCTCCGAAATGGCCGCCCAACAGCGTTCAAATTGTCGGTCTGGTCGAGGAGCCCCCAGGCGTCTTGCTTGGGGGCTCCGACGCGATCAGGGTACGGTGACCAAAAGTATCCGGAAATTCAGCCCTTGAGAGTGACATGCCCTACCCGTGGAGACGAACGCTAGTTGGCGCACTCGCCGTTTACGTCGTAGCAGCCTCGGTGTTTTTATTGGCAGGTGGGGGTAGTGCTCCGAACCAGCAAAGAGCTGCCGGGAAGACCGTCGGCCAAGAAATTGCCGGCGAGTTGTATTCGTTGGAGTTCACAACGATCGACGGACTTAGAACGTCCCTTGCCCACTACGCGGGCGGACCACTCATCGTCAACTTTTTTGCTTCATGGTGCGCTCCTTGCGTTGAGGAGATGCCTGATTTCCAACGACTACATGAAAGTCGCGGTGAGCAATTCCAAATACTCGGTCTCGCTGTCGAGGGGGAGCGTCCCGCACGTCGGATCGTGGAGTCCACTGGTGTCACGTACCCCATAGGGTTGGATGACAGTGATCTGCTTGTTCAACTTGGCGGTGTGGCGATGCCAACTACCGCATTTATTTCGGATCACGGTGAACTTCTCGAAAGCCATAGTGGCGTGCTCGACTATTCGCAACTAATTGATCGCATAGAGGAGCTCTTCGGGGATGGGTGATGTCAACTTGGCCTTCGCCTTTACAGCTGGCATCGTCGCCACAATTAACCCTTGCGGGTTCGCGATGCTCCCCGCGTACCTCTCCTACTTCCTAGGAATCGAGGCAAACTGTGATTCAACCCGGGGCGCAAGCATTACGCGTGCCCTCATCACCGGATCGGTGGTTTCAACGGGTTTCTTGATTGTGTTCGGAGTTGTCGGACTATTGATTTCGGCTGGTCTGACAGCTATCCGAGAAATAGTCCCCTGGGTAGCGGTCGTTGTGGGGGTGACCTTAATGGCGTTGGGCACTGCGGTGACCGTTGGTAAACGCATCAACGTAGCGATGCCAAGGTTTGAGCGGGGAACGGGGAGCAGGGATCTGAGATCACTTCTTCTTTTTGGTGTCTCCTACGCTGTCGCGTCAATTTCGTGCGGACTTCCAACTTTCATCGTGGTGGTTTCTAGTTCGGTCAGCGGCTTCAGGTCTGGATTAATTGCATTTATCGCGTACGCCGTTGGCATGGCCATTACGTTGTTGTCGCTCACCGTAAGTCTGGCCTTGGCCCGCTCTTCTTTTCTCGAAAGAATGCGATCTTTGGTGCCTTTTGTTGATCGGGCCTCTGGTTTGTTGATGGTGTTGGCCGGGATTTACTTGGTTGTGTTTTGGCTAACTGAACGGGCTGGTGCTTCAACGAATCGGTTTATCACCGCTGTCGAAGGATGGAGCGCAAACCTGAGCAATACAGTGATCGAGTTAGGGGGAGTGCGCACAGGGGTTCTTCTCAGCGTCGTGATAGCTCTTGGTTTGATCGTTTGGTTACTCCAACTCGATACTGCATCATCAGATAGTTCGCCTGAAACGCTTTGAACATGGCCTTGCACCTCGGTGACCACGATTTGTTACAAACGGAGCGACCTTTCCATGCCCTGTTGTCACAGCCCGGGGTTAGCGAGGTGCTACAACTCGGCTCACCGTTCGGTTTCATGGCTTTCCATGGTGGATGGTTGGAAGAAGTCACCGACGATGTCGCGAGCGCTGCTGCGAAAAGATCGGGGGCTTCCTACTACGGGGTGCTCCAAGGGCCCGACGATCAGTGGCACATCCCCTCGCATTTAGTAAACCCGGACGAGTCCGAAGCGCTACGGGCCTTCCTCGAGCATGTGGAAGTGGTCGTGGCGATCCATGGCTTCGGTCGACCCGATCTGCTTCGTTCAGTTTTGTTGGGAGGGCGAAATCGTGAGTTAGCTGAATTCGTAGCGTGCCGACTCATTGCCTATTTACCCCATTACGAAGTTGTTCACGACCTTGCATCGGTACCACCTAGTTTGCGGGGCCAACATTCCCAAAATCCGGTGAATCTTCCCCGCGGCGGCGGTGTGCAAATTGAATTGCCGCCGCGTATTCGTGGCAAGAGTCCTATGTGGACCGGGTTTAAGGGTCCGGGACGAGTCCCTCATCACGAAGCGCTAATTGATGGGTTAGCGGCAGTCGCGGTTGACTGGAACAGGCTTCACCGCCCGGGTTAGTGCTTAAGGAGCAAGCCGTTCTAAGTCCCAGCCTGCATCTGCACGTTTGTAGAGAAGTCGATCGTGCAGACGGTGGGGGCGTCCCTGCCAAAATTCGATCGTGTCGGGGATCAAGACGTAACCACCCCAATGTGGGGGGCGTGGAGGCGACGCGCCAGCAAGTTCCAAGTTGAGTTGCTCCCATCTTTCTTCAAGTTCACCGCGATTTTTTACTGGGTGACTTTGGTTCGATACGACGGCAGAAATTTGCGACTCGCGAGAGCGGCCTGAGAAGTAGCGGTCGCTACTCTCGGGCTCTAGTTTCTCTACCGCCCCTGTAATCCGTACTTGCCGCTCCAGGACTAACCACCCGAGTAGGGCAGCAGCATGGGTTTGATGTGCCAGATCGCGCCCTTTGCGACTCTCGTAGTTGGTATAGAAAACAAGTCCTCGGTCTGTTCGGCCTCGGAGTAAGACATTGCGGAGCGACGGTTCTAGTCGTTCGTTAACGGTCGCTAGCGTCATCGCGTTGGCGTTGTGAAACCTGAGTTCTTCGGAGAAGTCCATCCAGTCGTCGAAGAGGTGCATAGGGTCCACAGGAACATCAGTTTCGGACAACCCCACTGTCATCAAGTTTTCTCGGATTGCCTTCAGTACCTTTGGTTCCGCCATCGTTGTTTGGACTCCGCTTCTCTACTAGGCACTATGCCATGACAATACGATCTGCGTTCGCTGTCATTGCTGCGGCGGCAGTTGGCGCGGGCGCTCGCTGGCTACTCGGAGTATCAGTCGGGCAAGAGTGTGGTTTGTTAGCGGCGAATACCCTTGGTTGTGTCTTAATTGGATGGGCTGTCCACGCTCAAAGGCGCAGCTTTAATCAGGTGTGGTTGACCGCCGGGTTATGTGGATCCTTGACAAGTTTTTCTGCTTTGGCTGTGCAGCTTGCTGTGGGCGTCGAAGCTCATCAATGGTCCTACGTTTCAGTCTGGGGGACCGCTTCGTTACTCGGCTGTGGGGTTGGTTTTGATGTCGGTCGGTCAATGGGGGGTGCCCGATGACGATCCCATTGTTCGCTTTGGCGGCAGCCCTAGGCGCGTTAATCCGTTGGAAGATATCAGGTCAGTGGGGCCGGGTGGGAACCTGGGTATTGAACATGACCGGAGCTTTCGGTCTCGGGTTATTGACCGGAGTGGGAGGAACAATCGGCACGATCGTGGGGACCGCTGGGATCGGCGCGTTAACGACTGTTTCCGGCGTAGTACATGAACTGTCGATATTGGCTCGGGTCTCTCGATTCCGCGCTAGCGCGTACCTTCTGGCCACATTGGTAACCGGGGTCTGCGTCGCTTGGTTAGGAGTGCGTTGGGGGTGATCAGGGGGGTCCTGGTATGGAGTCAAACCCTGTGTACGACCTCAGTGCATCCGGAATAGAGATTGAACCGTTCGACTGTTGCTGGTTTTCCATGAGGAAGACAAGGGTGCGGGAAATAGCACAAGCAGTGCCATTCAAGGTGTGGAGTAGTCCCGTACCCTCCTCACCGCGATATCGGCTGCCCATACGCCGAGCTGAGTAGTCGGTGTAGTTCGAACAGGAGGTCACTTCGCGGTAGGCGCCCTCCGAGGGTAGCCATACTTCGAGATCGTATTTTTTTGCTGCAGCTGCTCCCAAATCGCCTGCTGCAACATTGATCACCCGGTAGGGCAAATCGAGCGACGACACGATTTCTTCTTGTATGGCTCGGAGGGTCTCTAGTTCCTCCCAGCTACTTTCGGGGTCACAGAAGGAGAACATCTCCACCTTGTCAAACTGGTGGACTCGGAAAATTCCTCGGGTGTCTTTCCCATATGTCCCAGCTTCTCGTCGAAAACACGAAGAAAATCCCGCGTAGCGGATAGGCAAAGTGTCCCGCTCAAGATGTTCGCCTCTGTGTAGACCGGCGAGGGCAACCTCAGACGTCCCGATGAGAAACAAGTCGTCGCCAGCTATTTCATATACCTGATGCCGATCTGTTGGGAAAAACCCAGCGTCGATCATCATCTCTTCGCGAACCAGTACTGGCGGGACTACGGGAACGAAACCGTATTTTTCTAGTAGGTCGAACGCGAACTGCACGAGAGCAAATTCGACTCGGACAGCAGGGCCCATGAGATAGGCGAAACGGCTTCCGCTATTTCTGACCGCTCGTTCGCTGTCGACCATCCCAAGTAGTTCACCCAGTTCGGCGTGATCATGCGCGGGTGGGGGAATTCGATCACCTACCTCGCTTTCAATCACAAAATCGTTTTCGTCGCCGGGCGGAACTGAAGCGTGGGCCGGGTTGGGGATCTGAAGTGCTAACTCTTCAACTTCTTGTGTTGCGGCGTTTTCTGCAGCTTCAAGCTTCTCTAGCTCGATTTTCAAACGGGTTGCTTCAGCAATTTTGGATTCGCGTTCATCAGGGCTAGCCCGACCGATTTCTTTCGAGGCCGAGTTCTGTGCCGCACGAGCCTCTTCGGCATCATGCATCGCTGATCTGCGGCGTTCGTCCGCCTCCAAAACCGCGTCAATAAGGTCCGCTCCAACACCCTTTTTCGTCGCGCCATCTCGATAATCGGCATTTTCTCGGAGAAGGCGAAGATCGATCACAGCAATCGAAGTTACCGGGTGTGGCGGCTGACACGAATCCGATATTTAGAGGCGCCAGTCAGACCGGTCAACAGAACGTACTGACATCGCATCCAGACGGATTCTGCCAGAACACCATCGAAGTCCCCATCGCAGCGAAAACAAGCATTGCCAGGATCAAGCCCGTAAGGAACAAATAGGTAAAGACTTTGCTGTCAAATTTCAAATGCATGAAGTAAGAAACAACGATCTGAAACTTGACCACCATGAGTATTAGAAGCGACGGCGTCTCCACGACACCGAAATCAAAGAAGTAAGTCGCTACCTCAACTGCTGTGAGGATGGCGAGAAGGACAGCGACTTTGATGTAGCCAATGTCGCTCAACCCGTGGTCATGGTGTTCTTCGTGTCCCTCTTCTTCGGAGACGGTAGCGGTGTTCATGTGACCAGTTCTCCTAAGGAATCAAATAGACGACGGCGAAGATGACGATCCAGACGATGTCAACAAAGTGCCAGTACAGGCCAATTATCTCAATAGTTTCGGCCCGATCGGGGCCGAGGATTCCTCTCGTGACAAGCACCCACATCGTTACGAGCATGACGATGCCCAGCGAAACATGCACGCCGTGAAAGCCAGTAAGTGTGTAGAACGCTGATGAGGAAATGTTGGTCGTATAACCGAGGCCTTCACGATAAAAGCCCGTGAATTCGTAGACCTGCCCAGCAATGAAAATCGAACCTAACGAAGCGGTGGTCAGCAGCCAAAGCTTGCACCGCTCCATCTCGGCTCTTTGTATCGAAGTCACCGCCAAGACCATTGTGAGCGAGCTCATCAAAAGAACAAACGAGCTAACTGAAGTAAACGGGATGTCAAAGAGATCTGCAGCCGTGGGACCTTTGGTGGCCGGTCCAACTCGGTTGCGACACAACAAATAAGTCGAGATCAGTGCCCCGAAAAGCAAACAATCTGAACCCAAGAAGGCCCACATCGTCACTTTTTCGTTGCTCAACCCGGTGTTGGTTGGGAGGTGGTCGTAGTCGTCCCACTCAGTGCGGCCATACGCCAATTCAGAGGTCTGGGCCTCAGCGGTATCAGCCAACGGGGGCCTCCTCGGCTATCCCGGAGTCGCTGTTCGGATCGTTCTCGTCCGGGTGGTGGTCATCGCCGTGTCCGTCGTGGCCGGCTTCAGGGTCAGTCGCTGGTTCCAAACTCCAACCGAATATCGCACCAAGCAGGAGTAGCAAGCCGATCCCGGAGAGCCAGAGGTTGTATATCAACCCAAGAGCGATCAGTGGAAACCCAGCCGCAAGAACTATGGGCCAATACGACGGCGACGGTAAGTGCGGATGTTGATCTCCCTTTTGGGCGATGTCGTTTCCGTTAGCGACTTTCCGCAGCTTGCCGGTCTCGTCTGCCTGGTACTTCTTGTGCCAGAAGTCATCCACGTCGGTAACCACGGGGACGTAATCAAAGTTGTGTTCGGGGACCGGCGAAGGTACCGCCCATTCGAGAGTCCTCCCGTCCCAAGGGTCGGCTGGTTCTTGCGGCACGGCGCCCGCTTTGTAGCCAAGCCAGGTCCGGGTGATGTTGACCGCAAAGACGATCATCCCTATCAGGATCACGAATGCTCCGATGGTGGATACGGCGTTCCAAAAGTCGAAGCCGTCCTCGGGCCCATACCGGCTGTGGCGACGTGCCATTCCTTGCAAACCGAGCATGTGCATGGGGCCGAACGCCATGTTGAACCCAAGAAGCACTAGCCAGAAGTGCCACTTGCCAAGCGCGTCGTTGAGTTTGTACCCGAATGCCTTGGGCCACCAGTAATACATCCCTGCAAACAAACCCATCAGTGCGCCACCAAAGAGTACGTAGTGGAAGTGGGCGACAATGAAATAGGTGTCCGTTTGCTGGGTGTCGGCAGGCGCGATCGCGTGCATCACACCCGACAACCCGCCAATCGTGAACATTGAAACAAGTGATACGGAGAACATCATTGGCACCGTGAATCGGATGTTCCCTCCCCACATTGTCGCGATCCAGTTCAAAATCTTGACGCCGGTTGGCACCGCGATGAACATCGTTGTTGCCGAGAACGCCGCTACTCCGACCGGTCCGAGGCCGGAGACGAACATATGGTGGGCCCAGACACCCCAGCCCATGAAACCAATTGCAATTCCAGATATCACGACGATGGAATAGCCGAACAGCGGCTTCCGGGAAAACACCGGCAAAGTCTCGGAGACAATCCCAAATGACGGAAGGATCAGGATGTAAACCTCTGGGTGTCCGAAGATCCAAAAGAGATGCTGCCACAGCAGCGGATCGGCGCCCATGGCGACGTTGAAGAAATTTGCGTCAAATGTCCGGTCGAAGCTGAGGAGCACCAAAGCGACGGTAATCACGGGCAATGACAGCAACAACAGAAATTGGACCACCAGAATCATCCACGTAAATACCGGCATGCGAAGCATGGTCATGCCCGGGGCCCTGAAATTGAGGATCGTCACAATAAGGTTGATTGATCCGATTAGGGAGGCGATGCCCGCAATTTGCAACCCGAGGGAGTAAAAATCCATCCCCGATCCGGGGCTATAGGTAACACCGGTATTGGGGGCGTACGCGAACCAACCGCCGTCTGGGCCGCCGCCCAAGAACCAGCTGAGATTAAGAAAGATCCCTCCGAAGATAAACAACCAGAGGCCGAGGGCGTTAAGGCGGGGGAACGCTACGTCTCGGGCACCGATTTGGATCGGCACCATATAGTTTGCGAACGCGGCTGCGAGCGGCATGATGACGAGGAACACCATCGTCGTGCCATGCATAGTGAAAATCTGGTTGTACTGGTCAGCGGTAAGCACAGTGCCGTTCGGCGTAAATAGTTGTGCTCTGATCAATAGGGCTTCAATGCCTCCCCATAGGAACCAGAACATGGCCACCGCGCCGTACATGATCCCGATTTTCTTGTGGTCGATCGTGAAGAACCATGCGCGCCAGCCGCTGGCATGAGTTGGGCGTGCGAACGCGCCCGTCGAGGGGGTCGTTTCACCTGATTCAAGTTCGAAGACTTCGGGTCGCTCCTCGGTCATGGCCATGGGTTTCGGTCTCCTGAAAGCCGGTGCGGGCAGGTCATCTTGGCATCAGTGGCGGGTGGCCACCGAGGGTCGTGAGATAGGTAACAAGGTCGTCAAGATCACTCTCATTGAGGATCTCAGCAAACGAGATCATGCCTTGACGGTTATCGGCGCGAGCTGGTTTGAGGGTAGGTGCATCTCTCACCCATTCGCGAAGGTCAGCAATGTTTACGGATCCATTGTCGTTGTAGAGCTCAAATACCGACCCAGCGAACGATGTTCGGGTCATTAGATGGGTGAGGTTAGGCGCGTACCCCGAGGTGAGGTTGGCGTTCCCATTTGTTGCGGATTCATAGACGCCGTCTATGACATGGCAGCTGACACAATGCTGACCAAATAGTTCGTAGCCGCGTTTCGCGGCCGCGTCAGTTGGAATGGCGGCCGGTTGCAGTTGCCCTTGAACCCAGGCGTCATAGTCTTCTTGTTCCAACACAACAGCTCTCATCTGCATGTTGGCGTGGCTGAGACCGCAAAATTCGACGCACTCGCCGTAGAAAATCCCGGTCACCGGAGAACTAATTCGCCAATGATGGATCCGCCCGGGCACGGCGTCTTTCTTGCCGTTGAGTTGTGGAATCCAAAAAGAGTGGATGACGTCGTTCGAATAAATTTCGAGATTGACTTCTTCACCTACCGGAATCACGATGTCGTTAGCGGTCACGATGTCTGGGACGCCGTCTTCGTCTACGTCGTAGCTGAATTGCCACCACCACTGCTGACCTTCGACTTTTATTGTTCGTCCGTCGCCTTTTTCGCTCAGATCAAATACGGCTGGCACCGTGACGATCGCGAGAAACACCATCATCAAGGTCGGGATCAGAGTCCAAGTAAGTTCTGCTTTCTTATTGCCATGAACTTGTTTGGGTATTTCGTTCGGGTCGTCGTCGGGACGCGCACGAAACTTGACGATGACCGTAACGACTGCGACGGCTACGAAGATCCCGACCACCGTTGCCATGTAGCCAGATAGCCGCATTAGCCCATCGATTTGTTTGGCATTCTCGCCAACGGGATCAGTTGGGTCTATCCGCCCGGTCGCGCACGACGCCAGGATCGTGACGAGAGCGGCCATCCCGCAGTAACGAACCGTTCGGCGGAGTGCGCGACGATCTGTAGCCATAAGGTCGATTGATCTTCCGTTTGGGTTCGTATCAGCTTCGCTCATCGGATTACCACCGGGGCGTTAAGACTTGGCGCTGAGTGCTCTTCCGTTGAGTGATGGCTTTCGTCGGACTCACTGTGGTCTTCTTCGTCGCCGTGGTGGTGGAAGTCTCTCTCGCCCCGTGCAGTGGCCGCGATACCACCGATGATGAGCGCGAGTCCCCCCAATATCAGGAGCGACGCGACCACAGCGCGACGCAAATCAGGTTTTGCGTAGACCAGGAACGCGAACGCCAAAATAAGGATGGAGGCGATGATCGCGAAAATGCTTGCCCCGTTTTTGCTTGATGTCAGCAATATTCGGGAGATGAGCACCACGGGCAGCGCGATCGCTAATGCTCCGTAGAGCGGAATCTCGAACGGCGCGAGGAGTCGATCGCGTTCCACTGAGTTAGCCGCTTGGTCGGTCGAAAGGTGCTCAGCCCACGAACTAAAGGTCCACTCAACTGCTGAGACAACTATCGCAGAGATACCCACAATTGCGATGAACCCGTCGGTGACGAGTCCAACCATCAATATTCCTAACCCCAAGGCACCCATGAGGGGCCACCACGTTGGGGTGGCTGGGTGGTTATGTGCTCGGTCGCGATCGATCGAATCACCGTCCCCCACCGATAGGGCGAGTCCTGCCAGAAGGGCGAAAGCCGCTGCGGCGGTACCTAGAACGATCGTGCCGAACATGACGATGTGTCCGTCGTTGTCCATGCCTGTAACTAGGCCGAGAACCACCGCTGCGGCGGTGGTTAGGGCGATACGGCCGGCGAAGTATCTGCTTGCGATGCCTAGCATGCTTCTCCTACTTCACCACGTACACGGTGTACCAAGTCACAGCCCATGCCAGGGCTGCGAAATCCCAAAAGAAAACTGCGGCTCCGAAAGCCGTACTCGCCTGTTGTCCGACACTGCCGCCAAGGGAACGCAGTCCCATTAATCCTAAGTAAAAGAGTCCGACCACGATGATGGTTAGAGCGAGCCCTGTCGTAGCGAATGCCAGATTTTGATATTCGCCTGCTCCGATTTCAAGTCCCATACGGTTGAGGCTGTACATCACCATGTTGATGAACCCGAGTCCTAAAACGATTGTCGTTGCAATCGCTGTCCAGGCGTGGGCGGTATCTCGTCGTCGACTCGCCCACAGAGCCCAGTGTGCAGTCACTATTGAGGCAATCAAGGTCAGCAACGCGTAATCGAACTGGGGATTTGGTACGGCTAGGCCGTCAAGCCAATCATGGCCAGGATGGTGACCAGAGGCGTGTCGTCTAGCCATATACAGCCCCAAGGCGCCTGCCATCATCATTGCGCATGCTGCGCACGCGAAACCGGTTGCGACGAGTTGTGCTCGGGGGCGCTGTGCGCGACCTGACGCCAATGTTGGAGTGGTGTCAGCCATCAGACTGTTGCCTCCTCAGCGTCGGCAGCGTCGAGGAGTGGGGTGCCCGAAACAAGTGTCGGCAACTGCTGCGGCTCACCAATTGGTGGGGGCGATGGCAGCATCCATTCAGGGGACTGCGCCGACCATGGGTCTTCGTCAGCTTCGGCGCCTTTCTTCATTCCTATGGAAATCATCACATTTAGTAAGAGCAGTGCTGCGCCTGCCAGAAGAATCACTACGCCCACCACACCAATAGCGTTAAGGCCCTCAGCCCCGGAGTCATCAACCCAACTTGCGTAGATAGCGGTTGCATTGGGTTCCCCGTAGACGAAGTCGGGCTGTTCGGTGAAGAGCCCTGACAAAGCTGGGCCGAGGAACGCAAGCAAAGCTCCGCCGCCGATCACAAGAAAATTCAGCATGCCGACCAACTCGTTTAGCTGTCGACCCCAGATCTTCGGTGCCCACCAGTGAACGGCAGCCAAAAGTCCCAGCAGCCCTGCCCCATAAATGAGCACGGATTGTTGTCCAGTCACCCAGGTGGTCATCCGTAACTGGGGATTGCCGTCATTGCCACGGCCGGCGATTTCTAGCCAGTCGGTTGCGGCGCCAATTAGACCAAATAACGCGCCGAATAGGACAAGTGTTCCCGCTCCTAGGGCCGCCAAAAGTGAGGTGGTTATCTTCGGCATTTTGCGGTTTTGGACTAATGCGAATCCGAGGAGGCCTAGCAGACCGGTCGTGCCGAGAACAGCCCCACCGTAAAGCCCGACCAAAACGACACCTTCAAGGCCGTCGATGATGTCGGCCCCTTCTCCCGTAACTGAAAAGTTGGCCCAAGCACCAAATCCGAAGAGCCCGACAAGCCCAAGAGTGAAATACATGGCGATGGGTTCAAACACGCGCCGTTTGGCCGCGGCGAGAACAACTTCGGCGACCACGCCCAATACTGGGACGACATAAATGAACAGTTGAGGGGTGCGATGGATCCAGTCGATTCTTTCCCAAATTCCGTAGTTACCAGATAAAAAAATTCGTCCGTACCGGTGGTCAATGTAAATAATCGCTATCTGGCCAAGAAGAACTGGCAGGCTCACCACCAACATTGATGCTGACACCAGCGCCGACCAGGTAAAGGGCGGCGCGGAGTCTAGGTAGAGCCCAGGAGACCGCATGGTCATCACCGTCGTTGCGACGGCAATGGAGCCAATCAAGAGGGCGACGACGAGACCGCTCAACGCGAGCAGATGTAAGTCAACCCCATTAGCCCATCCCCCATAAGGTCCACCGTTACCTAAGTAAGCCCCGATCAGGACAATGGCAGATACTCCCCACACCCAGAACGACGCCGTCGCGGCCCTAGGGAATGCCAGATTGGGCGCACCGATCTGCAGAGGCACCATGTAGATAGCCATGCCAAGGAAGGCCGGGATTAGGAACAGAAGTGTTAGGGCTTCACGAGAGAACGTGAACCCTTGCGCAAAACCGTCACGACCAAGACTCACGAATTCGGTAGCTGATGTGAGATCCAACCTGACCAGCAAGTCAAGGAATACTCCCAAAACGAGAAACAACATAGAACTGACGATGAATAACCGTCCCGTTCGTTTGTGATCCGCGGTCGTCAGCCACCCAAAAGGTGTCGGATTCTCAACAGGTACCCCCGGAGACGTTGCTGCAGTGGTGTTTTCGCTCATCGTGTCCTGTTAATTGGTGCCTCAATAGATGGAGTGGCGGCCTGGCCCGAAGGTCGGCCGGGTTCGAAAGCGCGATCAGTGCCGCACAGGTGCTGGAAGGGCACTTTACTCACCAGATTGCCAGTCGTGTAACTCGAAGGCAGGGTTATATTGAGGTCTTTTTGGAGCAAATTTGGCTCAACGAACATCAACTACCGGTCCCGTACACCAACACATCGATAGCGATAGCAATAAACAGCGCCGCCAGGTAGACGATTGAGAAGGTAAATACCTTCCACGCCTGCACTGCGTTTGGCCGTCGGAGCAGTCCGAACGTACGCCACAAGAACAACAAACCAGCGACGAGCGCGACTACTAGATAAAAGGGGGTGGTGTCGGCAGCTATGTGAAACCAAACCGACAACGCTATAACGACAAGGGAGTAGCCGAACATTTGGATCGCTGTGTTACGTATGCTGACAACCACCGGGAGCATCGGTACAGACGCTGCCTCGTAATCATCTACGTATTTGATAGCCAAGGCCCAGAAATGTGGTGGAGTCCAGAAAAATATGATCGCGAACAGTAGAACGGGGCTTAACGCGAGGGAACCTGTCACTGCCGCCCAGCCGATAAGTGCTGGCGCTGCACCGGCGGCGCCACCAATGACAATGTTTTGCTTCGAAGTTCGTTTGAGCCATAGCGAGTACACCAACACGTAGAACAGACAGGCACCGCCAGCCAAAAGCGCCGACAGTAAATTCACCCACGTAATAAATAAAACAAGCGCAGCAATTTCGAGAACAAACCCAAATATGAGCGCTGCTCGCGGGGACACCGCTCCGGTGACTAAGGGGCGACCTTGGGTTCGCTGCATCATCTGATCAATGTCGCGGTCGATGTACATGTTGAAGGTGTTGGCGCCACCTGCGGCAAGCGTCCCGCCTGCCACGGTTACGAGCACTAGCCACAGATCAGGCATTCCACCCTTTGCCGCGATCATCGCGGGAACGGTGGTGATCAGGAGCAGCTCAATGATGCGGGGCTTTGTCAGCATCACGAAAGCAATCACTGTGGTGATCAAACCTCTATGGGTCGCTTCGACGGTCGTCGTGCTGTGCTCCATCGAGCGCCACGATACGGCCCCAAACACGCTCTCACCTAACCACAAGCGTTTGATTCGCTGAGAATGTTGTTCTGCCCCTAACTTCGGGAACATGGCAGTTCCTCGCGTGACCCCTCAGCAGTACCACCTTGTGGTTCGCGCGGCTCTATGGTTGCTCGCAGTCATTGTCGTGTCTGGGGCTGCTGTGCGTTTGACCGGCAGCGGCCTTGGATGCAGTGATTGGCCCAATTGCGAGCCTGGTCAACTCATTCCAGAAGCCGACGCTCACGCTTGGGTGGAGTTCGGTAACCGACTCGTGACTGGGCTTGTATCGATAGCTGTGATCTTGGCGGTTTCGGGTTCGATGCTGCGTAAACCGCAAGTTAGGAAACTAACAAGATGGTCTTGGGGCCTTGTAGTGGGCGTCGCTTTGCAGATTGCACTTGGCGCTATAACGGTCATCACTCATCTTTCACCGACGATCGTCATGGGGCATTTCTTACTGTCGATAGTGCTTATTTGGAACGCGGTAGTTCTTGAACACCTGGCACGACCAAGTGACTCTTCCGATAAGAATGATTACACAGCTCAGTCGTTACGGCTTCATGCGGGAGTTGTAGCCGTGGTCACGGCGGTGGTGGTCGTAACAGGAACGGTCGTCACTGCCAGTGGGCCCCACGGTGGCGACGAGGAAGTGGAAAGGCTGGCGTTACCTTTCTCCCAGGTGGCTAGAGCTCACGGTGGAGCGGTCATTGTTCTTCTGGTCCTTGCCGTGGCTCTTCGTTTTCGTTTCCAGAATCTGCGGAACGACTTGGTGAGACGCCGAATTAATATCGTTCTCTTGGCGATGGTTGCTCAAGCAGCAATTGGCTATACGCAGTACTTCACCGAATTGCCGGTGTTGCTGGTCGGGTTCCACATAGCGGGCGCCACGATTCTCTGGATATCCGTAGTTCGGCTGGCGCTGGCAACAGGCGCGCCACGGCTGAGGAGGGGTTGATTTGGCTTCCGCATCTTTATTTCCGCAAAATGGGTGGGTGGGACAAACCGAGAATTCACCAACTATCACTGACGACCAAAGTCCAAGTTCGATAGCTGATGAAGATATCCCCTGGGTGGTTCTGGTATGGAACGACCCCATAAATCTCATGAGCTATGTGGTTCACGTCCTTCAAAGACTCTTTGGGTACAGCTCTGACAAGGCGACGGAGTTGATGCTCGATGTTCATCACAAAGGGCGGGCCGTTGTATCCAATGGCAGCCGAGAAAAGGCTGAACTCGATGTCTTTAGGCTTCATGAGTACGGGTTGTGGGCAACGATGCAGAAAGATGTCTGACGTGTTTTTCCGGTACAGGTTCCGTCAACGAGAGAACGGCGCGATGGAGGTGAGGATCAGCGAAGAGGAACGTCAAGTACTTGGTGACCTTATGGAGCAGTTACGCGAGCTGTTGCTATCCACCTCTCCTGAAGGGCAGCTCGATCCGTCGCTTCGACGTCTCTACCCCGCCGCGTACGTTGAAGAGACTCGCTATGAACAGGAGTACCAACGCTCAACAAGGGATCAACTGCTGGAACGAAGGTTGTCGCATCTCGACATCGTGGAAGCAACACTCAATGATGTTGAACTTGATTCTGATTCGGTGACAGCCTGGATCACAACGCTTAACGATTTACGGCTCGTACTAGGCACTCGATTAGATGTGAGCGAAGACGACGAATCAAGAGCTCTCGCTCCAAAGGACCCACAGGAAAGGCATCGGGCGATCTATCACTATCTCAGCCATCTTCTAGGGGAGTTCGTTGAAGCTGCCGGGAACGAGTAGAACCATTCAAGTGGTCGGTGGTTTCCCGATCCGGGAGGCCTAGTCTGGGCCTGCTAGAGCCCCCATCGTCTAGCGGCCTAGGACACCGGCCTTTCACGCCGGCAGCACGGGTTCGAATCCCGTTGGGGGTGCCACATCGTTGAAATCTGACTCTTCGCGTCGCAGAGGATCATCCGTCTAGTGGCGGGAACGAAAGCTCAACCGCGGTACCTGGCCCGTTCTGGGCAATCACTTGAGCCGTCCCGCCAAAACTGTTTGCGACATGGCGGACTATCGATAGCCCGAGGCCGGACCCAGGGGAAGAACGAGCGTCCTCGCTTCTGTAGAACCGCTCAAAGACGCTCCCCCATTCGTGTTCAGGTATTCCAGGGCCGCGATCCCGAACAATGACCGAGCCGGAGTCCACTTCTACCTCGACTGTTTGGCCTGGCGGACTCCACTTGATTGCGTTGTCGATCAGATTCGATACCGCTCTTTCCACCAGAGTTGGTACGACTCGGACACTGCAGCGACGCGCTTGGTACTCAATCGGGGTGGCGCCTCTGCGTCTGTGTCGTTGGACAACTGCATCTACCAGTTCATCCAATTCGACCTCGGCGAGTTCTCCCGTTTGATGCCGATCCGTAGCAAGTTCCACAAGTTCAGTCACAAGTTCGGTTAGTTGGTCAAGTTCGAACAGGACATCGTCGAGAACTTGTTGGCGTTCACTGTCTTCTAATCCGGTGGAACGATGCATATATTCCAAATTGGTTCGAAGACTTGTTAGCGGTGTCCGAAGTTCATGACTGGCATCGGCAACAAGTCGATATTGTTGCTCTCTGGAGCGAGTTAAGGCACTAAGCATCTCGTTAAAGCTGTTTGCCAGCTGCCCAAACTCATCATTTCGTTCAACAGTGATTGGTTGGTCGACGTTGTGAGTCGAAGCAATCTGCGATGTGGCCTCGGTGAGCCGTCGAACGGGTCTTACGACGCGCCCAGCGACGATAAAACCAATGACCCCCGAGCCCACAACACCGAGAATGAATAATTGAAGGCTGATGCGCCATAAACCGGAAAGTTGCGTATCTACGACATCCATTGGTCGAGCAACCATGACCGCTCT
>DASCSY010000011.1:0-25952 GCA_034399415.1 Acidimicrobiales bacterium | reverse complement strand
ATCTTGGCGAATTCCTAATGCCAGTATCAGAGTCACCGATGCACCTAGTGCTCCAGCCAAGGCAACCCAAACACCCAAAGTACCAAGTAACGCCGTCACGATTTCGCTGCCGGAACATCGAAGGGGCAGTCATCGAGAAAGTCGTGTGGGGGCTCCTCACTGATGCGCTGGTCATTTGCCGACGCGTACTCATTGGTGTGCTTGACCAACATTCGGTCGCTCAGGAAGTAGTGAGTATCAGCGCCTGCAACGGTTCGAACTTGACCAGAGGTCCACCCCCCTTCGAGTACTACTGGAATCCACGGAGAGGTGAACAACTCCGGTGGATCCGCTACATGTCGTACGGAAGCGACGACGCAATCGTGAATGATTTGGAAGGTGGTAACTCCGCTTTCACTCTTGACGCTCGATGGAACTACTCGACCTTGCAACCGGAAACGCCGATCACCTAATTCGAGTCGTTGCTCGACTGCCTCGTCTACGTTTCGAAAAAATAGTGTCGCATTCCTGAGGCCCTGCGCTGTGACAAAGGCGGCGGCAGCAATCAGCACCGCTGTCACCGCAAGCACGGCCCATCGCCGATTGCGGTGGACCTTCCGGCGGAGTTCGTCGGGTTCTCCAAGTTCTTGCCTGGGGCTGAGATCCATGTCTAAGAACTCGCGGGCGTGCTGCTATCGCTTCCGGGGCTAGGTTCTTGTTGTTTCCCTATCCCTAGCTCTCGGCCAATGGTTTTACCGCGTCCAACGACCCACAGAGCGTAGGTTGCTAGGACGACGAAGGTAAGACCCCAGCCGGTCGCGACGGCCGCTATGTCACTCACAGTCCCTCCCGATCATCAGTTTCCTACGTCATCTTCTCTAAGGCGAGACGCTATAAGTGCGTTCAAAGCTTCCTCGTCTCTCAACTCTTCGAGTCGAATGACTCTGTAGCGATGAACGATCAACCAACTTGCAACAACAGTTACAGTCAAAGTTGAGTAGAGCAATGTCCAATACATTTCTCCAGTGATCTCTGGTCGCCTGCCAACACTGAGGCTCGCTTTTTGGTGAAGGGTCCGCCACCAATCGACAGAAAAATGAACTATGGGCACGTTGACAAAAGAAATCAGTGCCATAACCGCGGACCTGCGCCCACGAACGATCGGGTCGCTCGGCAGTCTTCGGAGTGCGAGATACCCGAGGTAGGTCACGAAGAGCAACACAGTGGTCGTCAAACGGGCGTCCCACTGCCAATAGGTCCCCCATGTGACGCGCCCCCACAACATCCCAGTGACCAGCGTGATTCCGGCAAATAGGACACCAACTTCGGCGGCGGACCCTGCGAGTCGATCGTGATGACGGCCACCGTCAGTCCTGCTGCGGCTTCGGATCAGGAACAAGACACTTGAAGCGGCTGTCAACACGAAAGCCGCATAGGCAATCCATATAGATGGCACGTGCAAATAGAGCATGCGCACCGCTTGTCCTTGGACCCGGTCTTCTGGAGACACCACGAGACCTAGCAGCGTCATCAATAACACGGCAGCGACAGCTACAGCTCCAAGGACTCGAGTCCCAAGGGTCGCTGTCATGTGTTTGCTATTGGGGATCTGTGACATGTTCAACCCTCCTCCAGCAAGAATCCAAACGTTCCTACCCCAATGGCGGTGTGCACCGCGGCGATTACAAACATCACACTTGCCCATGTCCATCCCGCTTCGGCGCGCACCCCGAAAGCGGTCTCGAATGCTCGAGAACCAGCAAGCAGGACTGGTGCCAAAACGGGTATGAGAAGCAGCGGGAGCAGGGTAGCCCGGACACGAACTCCAGCCGCCATCACACCCCAAAGAACCCCGCAGACGGAAAATGCCACCGTCCCGGCCAACGCCGCTGCCAATAGTAGGAACCAGTCGTCAATTCGGACGTCGTACAGCAGAGCTACTCCTGGTCCTAACACGAGTTCAAGGAGCACGACTTGGATGAAGACCCCGAGAGATTTACCAAGAAAAAGTGACGGGGCCCCAATTGTTGACATTCGGAAGGCATCGAAATTTCCGTCATCGGTTTCCAAATCGAAAGCCCTTTGAATGAGCAATGTTCCACCGAAGAGAACCGCTACCCAAAAAAGGCCGCCAGCTCCAAGCCCTAGGAGCCGTGCGTTGGCGTCGAAAGCAAAGGCGAAAACCACAAGTACGAGTAACGCCAAGGGTGCTACCTGACCAATAGTCACCTTCGATCGCCATTCGACTCGGAGGTCTTTTCGGGCTACCAGCAGAACTTCATGTAGCACCTGAATCCTCCCAAAGACGGCCCCCTCGCAACGTAACTTCCCGAGAAGCAACAGACTTCAAGACGTCGCGTTCGTGGCTTGCGAAAACCACCGTTGCGCCAGACGAAGCTGCGTCGATCAAGATTTCATCGAGAACCTCTCGGCCTTCGCTATCCAGGGCCGCATGTGGTTCGTCGAGGAGCCATAGCTGTGGGCGGCTGATTAGCACCGAGGCGATAGCGACCCTTCGGCGTTGACCCGCGGAGAGGCGTTCGATCGGGACAGACCAAAGCCGCTCAGATAGCCCAACTCTTCGCAACGCAGCACCAACGTCACCTTCACTCGCTCCGACCACGGACGCACGAAACTCCAAATGCTCGCGCACCCACAAGTCTGTATAGAGGTGGTTCTCGTGGCCTAGGAGCCCGATATATCGACGCGGGGCTCTGCGGTCAACTCGCATGTCGAAACCCAAGACATTTGCCTCCCCGGCCCTAATGGGGATGAGCCCCGCGCACGCGCGTAAAAAACTGGTCTTACCTACGCCGTTCGATCCCCGTAGGTGCACGATCTCGCCTGGAGCTATTTCAATATCAAGTCCAGCCAGCACAGGAAAGTCACCTGCTACTGCGACCACCTTGTGAAAGTCAATGACCGTGGACATGCCCCCTTGATGTTACGACGAGGCTGCCGTCAGGCCACCTCTTCGACGCTGAGAACAGTGGTGGGCCAGCTTGAATCCGGCAACTATGGCCATTTAGGTGACATCTATGACAGCTACTACGTCGCCTTCGCTAATTCGGTCCTCTTCGGACACACGCATCTCTGAGACCGTCCCCGCGGCAGGCGCTACTACCGGTATCTCCATCTTCATTGACTCAAGAATGACGAGTTCGTCACCTTCGGTGACAATTGCACCTACTTCGGCGACAACTTTCCAGACTGTGGCGGTCAACTCTGCTCGGACCTCCATAGAACTGCTCCTTCCATGACATCCCGGTTCAGCGTCGGTCAAACTAGCTGCCATCTGCATCCCGTGCTGCATAGCTACGGCAACTGGGGCGAAGCGGCAACTAGAAACTTGATGCGCCCAGTAGCATCATCATCGATGTACTTGATCCCGTTGGCTCTACTTGCCGGTGCTGCCGCGGGGCTTTTTATTCGCGGCTCGTTCGACTATTTGTTAGCCACCAGGATTGTGTTCTGGCCGATTCCCGTCATCGGCGTCGCCGTTCAAGGTCTTGTCAGTTCTGGGCTTGGGGTGCCGTATCCGACGCTGCTCACCGCAGTCGCCATGGTTTTGGTCGCAGTCACCTGCGCCATGAACCTGCATCTCACTGGGGCCTCTGTAATCCTTGTCGGCACCGTACTGAATTTGCTTCCTTTGGTTCTCAACGGGTACATGCCCGTGACGACCGAAGCTGTGGTGAAAGCCGGCATTACGGATTACGCATCGATCGATCTGGTTCAGTTAGGAGCTACTAGAGCATTCGAAACTGGCGGTGAAACTCTATTGTTTCTGGGGGCGATTGTTCCCATCCGTTGGCTCAACGAAGTATTTTCCTTCGGAGACCTAGTGATTGCGTGCGGATTGGCCAATCTTGGATTTCGACTGTTTTTCCCACTTCGCGAAACAGCGAGTTACTACGACGAAGCCTTAGATTACGACCAATACCGGGACCCGAACCAACCCGATCCGTTCGACGACTACAACCCGAACGATTCTGCATGGGTTGAACCCCTTACAGCCGATGCCGGGTCAGTCACTCAAGTGGTTCCGCCGCCCAAACCCCAGCCTGGACTCGGCACGATTGAAGGCTCTGCATCGTTGGGTGCTCATGAAGAGGAAACGTGACAGAAGGGGGCACCAGCGATCCAGTAATTCGGTCTCGCGAGCGAATCCGCACCCTCGCCGGCGCCGGTAGACGTTTCGGCTACGGCTGTTTCTCGGTGGCTCTCACCGTCTTTGTCACCGGCTACCACCTAGGGTCATCCACGCTTTGGAACTCCCTTACAGTCGCGCTGCTTCTAATCGGGTCGCTGGTTCTAGCGCCAGCAATCATTTTCGGTTATGCGGTGAACGCCGCTGAACGAGAAGAGCAGGGACTCCCACATGGGCACTAGTTCTGAGCAGATTGGTAGAGCACGGGTTAATTCTGAAATCATTCATTTGGTCATGACTCGCCGGTGATTTCGGAGAACTAACAAATATGTCGAACCGTCTTCCCGCCGCAGAGCGCAGAGAGCAACTACTCGACGTCGCCATGACGGCCTTCGCTGCAACCGGCTATCACGGCACTTCAATGAACGATGTAGCGCGCGAAGCGGGCGTAACTAAGCCAGTTCTCTACCAACACTTCGCTTCGAAGAGGGACCTTTACATTGAATTAGTAGACGATGTGGCTAGCCGCTTAGCGAATGACGTCGTGGGCGCTGCTGACGCGGCCGATACGGCCGTCGAGAGAACCGTAAACGCCCTAACCGCCTATTTCAGTTTTGTCGAAGACAACCAACGCGAATTTCAATTGCTATTTGGGCGGGCGGCCCCAAGAGACGAAGACACCGCCAACGGCAGCCGAATGGTCGAAAGCAGAATGTCTGCGACGATCGCTGAGATACTTCGCCGCTGGCTAGATGTAGAGGAAGTCGAGGTTTACGCCAGAGCGATCGTGGCGATGTCCGAAGGCGTCTGTCGGCACTGGCTGACTCAAGCCATTCGACCCTCGGCTGAGGAATTGGCTAAACAGCTCGCCGCTCTAATCTTGACCGGGCTACAAGGGCTGATCGAAGACGCTGCCCAACCCACAAATAAATAGGTCACGCGGCGCTCACTCCTGCCATCATCAACATATGGAACAAGGCGCGCTGCACGGCATTCGGGTCATTGACTTAACTACGATCTTGATGGGTCCGATGGCAACTCGGATGTTGGCCGATCACGGTGCCGACGTCATCCGGGTGGAAACCACGATCGGAGATTCAACCAGAAACGGGCTTCCCAGTCGCCATTTCGGTATGTCAGGGTTCAGTCTGAATCTGCAACGTAACAAGAGATCGCTCAGTATCGACTTGAAGCACGCTGCAGGAAGGCAAGTGATCCTTGACTTGGTTGCCACCGCTGATGTTCTGGTTACCAATATGCGGGCTGCTGCTTTGGGGCGTCTGGGTTTGGATGAACGAGCGGTCAACGCTGTAAATCCTGCCCTGATCTATTGCAGAGCTAACGGCTTCGGCAGCGGCGGGCCTTATCAAGATAAGGCGGCCTATGACGACGCTATCCAGGCTGCTTCGGGGCTCGCTGGCCTCTTCACCGCCACGAACGGGCGACCCACATATGTTCCGTCGGTCATTGCAGACAAAGTCACTGGGCTTTACGTCGTGCAGGCCGTCATGGCGGCACTGATACACCGACACAACACTGGTAACGGCCAAAACATCGAAGTGCCGATGTTCGAAACCATGGTGAGCTTTAATCTGGTCGAGCATCTCAGAGGGGCTGCGTTTGAGCCAGCCGAAGGCCCTTTCGGATATGAAAGGCTTTTGTCGCCAGCGCGTCGACCTTATGCAACGGCCGACGGATTCATATGTTTGTTGCCCTACTCCGATAACAACTACCGCGATTTTTTCGACTTCATCGGCCACTCCGATTTGGCGGATGACGAACGGTTCGCAACCCACAATGCGCGCGTGGCTCACACCACCGAGCTTTACGACCTGATCGCTGAAGCCGCAGCAACCAAATCGACTGAGATCTGGGTTGAGTTTTGTGACGAGGCGTCTATTCCTGCCGCGAAGGTGATGGAGTTGTCAGAGTTCGCAAATGACCCCCATTTGGCCGAAGTGGGCCTCGTGCAAGTGGCGGATCATCCCACCGAGGGCGGCTATAACTACGTGCGAGATCCGGTGATTTACTCTGATAGTCCTACTGGGCTTCGCCGTCATGCCCCCAGACTCGGCGAACACAGCGCCGAACTCCTCGACGAACTTGGATACGGGGCGAAGGAAATCTCAGCATTAGTTGCGGACGGTGTGGTGACCATTGCCTCCCCGTAGTGGGGTCAGCCAGCGGTCGGATCGACCAAAATCTTGACCGCATCAATGCGACGTTCTGCTAGGTCATCGATCGTTGCGCCGAGGCTGTCTAGGTCAATTGTGTTATTGCGCAGCGGTGAAACAGAAAGACGGCCGTCGAGGATCATGTTTGCGGTGGCTTTCATTTCCTCCAACGTAAAAACCATCGAAGTGTCAAGACGGATCTCTTTGCTGATCCACCGCAAAGGGCTGATGGTCGCTTCTTCACCAGTGACTCCGACGAGGCACACAGAGCCACCTCGTCGCACCATATCCACCGACTGTTGCATTGTTTGAGGGATACCGGCGCAATCGAATGCTATGTCCGCTCGAAGTCCTTTGGTCAAATCGTCCAAAGTGCCTCGAAGTTCCTGACCAGGAGCTACCGCTATATCACTGCCGGTCACCAATGCCAATTGTCGGCGATGTTCATCGGGTTCTACGGCGATGACAACTCCGGCACCCGCGGCTTTCGCAACCTGGGCTGTCAGAAGTCCGATAGGGCCGCACCCAACCACACACACCACGTCACCAACTCTGAGTTGGCTGCGCCGAACTGCGTGAAATGCAACTGATGCGGGTTCGATAAGAGCGGCATCGTCGGTGCTGATTCCCTCGGGGATCGGAATAACGCGCTCTGCCTTTAGACGTAGAAATGGAGCAAATCCTCCTGAAGTGGGGCCTGTAGGCCCGGAGTAGTCCGACCAAGCAGTGCGACAGTATTGACTGAGGTCGTTTCGGCATTCCAAGCATCTTCCACAACCCGGGGCGAGTGCGCCTGTCACACGTTGACCTTCGCTGACGCTGAGGACTTCGCTCCCGGCCGCCGCGACGGTTCCCACCCATTCGTGACCGCATACACCCGGCGCGTATTTCCATCCTTCGACGTAAGCATGGACGTCGCTACCACAGATCCCGCATCGTTGTATCGCTACAACTACGTCATGCGCTTCGGGAGTGGGGTCTTCCTTCTCAACCAGTTCGAACTGGCCTTTACCGGTGATCAAACCTGCGCGCATGTCATGCTCCCATATTCCGCGACGAGCAGCCCGAGGCTACTTCGAGCAAGATTCTGACATGAAAGTACGCTTCGCTTCGCGTGTCTAGATTCAGCCAGGTAGGTACCGCAAAAATGTTTGAGGACCGCCAATTCGGCGGCCCTCAACACTAAGACGCTCAAGGCGTCCTATGTAACTAAAGATGGCTAGTTAGCGGCCACCGATACCTTTACCGAGTGCCGAGATCGCGGCATCCCTAATTGGGATGAATGCGAGGACGGCGATGGCGGTAGCAACATCGGCTCCGAACCTACCCATTTGTAGGATTTCTGTGCTTGCTCCGTAACCAAATACACCGCCACCATCGTTGACGTTGCTAATCACTACGAAGAGATAAGCCCAGACGAGGTTGAGGTTCGATCCAACTACTGGAAGCGACTTCAACATTGAGTTCACGTTCACGGTGTCGAGAACGCTGTCGATGACTGCCATAACACCTTGAAGCAACATGCCCATGATGATGATGGTCAAAATTGTCGACATCATATTTGCCAGGACCCCCTTTGGTCTGCAGACTGGCCATGCACCAACACCGACCTAAGGGGCGCTGGAGCACTTCGAACATGGTAGTGAACGTACGGAGGCCATTCGCGCATATTGAGAATATTGCGTATTTTTCCTTTCTTTTCCGACGTTTTACTGGTAGAGCCGAGTAGTCGCCCTAGGTGAACCACAGTTTGGTCATCTGGTGACTGTTGGGTGTTTCTGTGGGGCATGGGGGGGGTTCTCCGAACCGCCCGGGGCGGACGCCCGTCACCGCCCTATTCGATGCGCATTCCTGAGATCGCTCGGCTGATCACTAACTGTTGGATTTGTTCGGTGCCTTCGAAGATGTCGTAAATCTTGGCGTCACGATGCCACCGCTCCACGGGGTACTCCCGCACATAGCCATAGCCGCCAAGTATTTGGATAGCGCGCTCGGTCGCCCATACTGCTACCCGGCCAGCTTTCAGTTTGGCCATCGAACCCTCAGCGTTCTTGTATTTGCGTTGTTTCCCAAGCCAAGCTCCTCTCCATACGAGGGCCCGAGCGGCGTCTATCTCCGTTGCCATATCCGCCAATATGAACGCGATTGATTGATTCTGAATGATTGGGCGGCCGAATTGGTGGCGCTCCTTCGCGTAATCAAGCGAGTATTCATATGCTGCACGAGCAATCCCGATGGCTTGGGCACCGACGGCGGGGCGGGTGGACTCGAAGGTCTGCATAGCTGCTTGCGCGTTCCCTGATTTTCCTTCTCGGACTCGCGCTAGGCGTTCATCAAGCTTGTCTTTTCCGCCAAGCAAACAGTTGCCAGGTATCCGGCAGTCAGTCAGAACGACTTCTGCTGTGTGGCTGGCTCGAATGCCGTGCTTTTGAAACTTTTGACCCTGAGCGAGTCCTGGGTTACCCGGCGGAATGACGAAACTTGCGTGACCCCGGCTCCGCAATTCGGGATCGACGGAAGCGACCACCACATGCACATCAGCAATTCCGCCGTTGGTGATCCAGGTTTTTGTTCCATTGATCACCCACTCGTCGGTGGATTCGTCATATACCGCACGGGTTCGGATTGCCGCGACATCGGAACCGGCGTCGGGTTCTGAAGAGGCGAAGGCACCAAGCATGAGGTTTTCGGGGGTTCCGTAACACTGAGGAACCCACTCCATGACCTGTTCAGGAGTACCCGAAGCAGCTATTCCCGCTGCTGCAAGGCCACTGCCCATTATTGATAAACCGATCCCTGCGTCGCCCCAAAAAAGCTCCTCGAGAGCGACGGGCATCGTGAGGCCCGTCGGGTCGTTCATCATGGCCTCGGCCATGAACTCCCAGCTGTACAAACCAATTTTCGCGGCTTCTTCGATGATGGGCCATGGCGTCTCTTCACGCTCATCCCAGTCCGCGGCGACGGGTCGTACTACCTCGGCAGCGAAATCGTGGACCCACTGCTGAATTTGCAGTTGGTCGTCGTTCAATTCTGGGTTGAAGTCCATGCAAGCAAGTTACTAACGGGTAACTGTCGCGGGCAATTACTGCGGTATTTAGTCTGAAGGCAAGGCTGCGGCCGGCTATCCAACTGCGGTCTGTAGGGGGTCAACGGGTTCGTGAATAACAAGCCGGTCATCTCCGTTACGCCTCGCTACATGAACTTCCCTACCAGCGGCTTCTATGAGGCCATCTGGATTGCCAACACGATTCGGGCTGTAGGCAACGCCTACCCGAGTGTCAATCTCGATCGAAACTCCGGAAACGGCCACTGGTCCTTCTAACCGGTTCAGGATCCTTTCAGCGACCACAGTCGCGTCCATCAATTCGTGCAGTCCTTCCAACAAAACTGCGAATGCGTCGGCATCGCTGGTCAAGACCTGATCTTCATCTCGTACGCAAGCGCTGATTCGTCTACCGATTACCTCTCGAAGGATTTCGGGTACCACATCGCCTGGGAGTTTGTCCTCCACGACGACGTCAACATAAACGACACCGAAACCATCTCCTGGGGATCGCCGTCGTTCTCGCTGGCGTTCACTTACCGAGTTGGTGTCGAAGATGGTCGACGCGATGGTGGAAAGGGGTCGGTGATTCGCTGCAATGAGACTGACGGCTAGGAGGACTCCGATCTGTTGGACGAGGGCGCCGACCTCAAAGCTCAAGTCTTGGTAGCGACCCGCCGCCCACAATTCACCGGCGGCGTAAATGACCGCGATAGCACCGAGGAACATCGCCATTCGTTTGACATTGAGTCGTACGACAACCTGAACCATCGGAAACACCAACATCACCCAGAGATTGCTCGCAGGGTTCAATCCGACTAACCAAATAGCGGCGAACACAACCGCTGAGTCGAGCGACAATTCGATGAGTAGCCGCCGTTGCGCAAGGTTTTCGGTTACACCCGGGTTCCGGGTTGGATCAACAAAGTTAACGAACAGTAAGACTCCGGCGAGGATGACCCCGAGAGGTAGAGGGGGGAGGCTGGCGCCGGGGATCGCGTCAGCAGCCTGGGCCGCAAGCATTAGAACCAATACCACCGCGAAAAAGCCTCGGACTCGTCGGGTCGCTGCAGCACTTCGCCGCGTCTCGTCGCTAACCAGACGCGGCGGTTCAACAGCTACGTCTTGCAACGTCTCTTCCGGTGCGTCACCAAGATCAGGGAGGGAGGTCAGAGAGGTGATATGCAGCCAGAGTACGGAACCTGCGTCGCTTGGCGGGGTATTTCGAAAGCTTTCTTTTGGTAGGTACCTCTAGCACCTGTTCAGTTACCGGAAACATAAACGCGGTGAGTCTTGGGCGGGCGGCGGCGCTCAAGATACCGTTCTGGTCATGGCGAAGGTTCCCGACAAACCCACTATCGAGGATCTTGAGTCCAAGTGGACTCAAGTCTGGGAGGCTGAGGGAACCTATCGGTTTGATCGGACCAAAGGTCGCGACGAGATATTCAGCATCGACACTCCGCCACCGACAGTCAGCGGCTCACTCCACGTCGGCCACGTTTTTAGTTACACCCACACCGACACCATCGCCCGATATCAGCGTATGACTGGCTCCGAGGTGTTTTACCCGATGGGATGGGATGACAATGGCCTGCCTACGGAACGTCGAGTCCAGAACTACTTCGGTGTTCGGTGCGACACCACACTCCCCTACGTCAGTGACTTCGAAGCTCCGAAAGATGCCGGAGACGAACAGGCAATTAAGAAGCGTGGCGATATCAACATATCGAGAAGAAATTTTGTTGAGTTGTGCCATGTACTCACTACCGAAGATGAAAAAGCATTTGAAGAGTTATGGAAACAACTCGGGTTAAGTGTGGACTGGTCGATGACCTACGCGACGATAGACGAGCGCTGCCAACGGGTGGCCCAGCGAGCATTCCTTAGAAACCTCGAGCGCGGTGAGGCGTACCAGATGGAAGCCCCTTCCTTGTGGGATGTCACCTTTCGGACAGCGGTCGCCCAAGCAGAACTTGAAGACCGCGATCAATCAAGTGCTTATCACCAACTCCGTTTTCATAGAACCTCAAACCAAGAAGACATTGTTATCGACACCACGCGGCCTGAGCTTCTTCCGGCATGTGTCGCTTTGGTGGCCCATCCAAGCGATGAGCGCTATCAGCATTTGTTGGGCACCACGGCGACCACACCGATCTTTGAAGTTGAGGTGCCAGTGCTCGGCCATGAATTAGCGGATCCCGAAAAAGGAACCGGTATCGCTATGGTGTGCACCTTCGGAGACACTAATGACGTGACCTGGTGGCGCGAGTTGGAGCTTCCTGTTCGCGCAGTGGTGGATAGAACCGGCCGCATCGTGAGTGATGTTCCCGAGGCGATTATCTCCTCTGAGGGCAGAGATGCGTTTGCCCGAATGGCGGGGAAAACGATTTTTTCTGCGAAGAAAGAGATAGTCGAGATACTTCAAGATTCTGGCGAACTGATCGGCGAACCTCGCCCCATTACTCACGCAGTGAAATTCTTCGAGAAGGGTGATCGGCCGCTTGAGATCGTGACAAGTCGTCAGTGGTATATCCGAAATGGTGGGCGGGATCAGGATCTCAATCGGGATCTCATTGCTCGAGGGAACGAGATGCGATGGCATCCGTCCTACATGCAAAGCAGATACACAAATTGGATTGAGGGACTGAATGGTGATTGGCTCATCAGCCGACAGCGCTTTTTTGGGGTGCCTATTCCTCTGTGGTACCGCCTCGACGACGACGGCAACACTCTTTGGGACGAGCCCCTCATTCCCGACGAGAGTGCCCTGCCTGTAGACCCGTCGTCCGATGTGCCTTCGGGTTTCGAAGAAGCACATAGAGGCGCTGCTGGGGGCTTCGTTGGGGAAGTCGACATTATGGACACCTGGGCTACGTCTTCGTTGAGTCCCCAAATCGCGTGCGGGTGGGGCGAAGACGATGACCTATTTTCACGCACTTACCCGATGGATATGCGACCACAAGCACACGACATAATCAGGACGTGGCTGTTCTCAACCGCAGTCCGATCCCATCTTGAGGAACAGGTCGCTCCTTGGCGACACTGCGCTCTTTCGGGTTGGATTCTCGACCCGGATCGAAAAAAGATGTCAAAGTCGAAGGGAAACGTGGTCACGCCGAAAGGTCTTCTCGATCAATACGGATCAGACGCGGTTCGGTATTGGGCAGCAAACGGCCGCCCGGGCACGGACACAGCCTTTGATGAGGGGCAAATGAAGATCGGTCGCAGGTTGGCCATCAAGATCCTCAACGCATCAAAATTCGCTCTGTCTCTTGCCGCTGATTCCAAGCCCAACCTCAATCTGGTCACGGAGCCTCTTGATCAAGCACTGTTGTGCCGGTTGGCGGAACTTGTTGAAACCGCCACGGCGGCTTTCGAAGATTTCGATTACGCCCGTGCTCTGGAGCGCACCGAACAGTTCTTTTGGGCATTTACCGACAACTATGTCGAGTTAGTGAAGGCGAGGGCCTACGGAAACCAGGGAACCGAGGCGGCGGCGTCCGCTCACGCTTCTCTTACGACGGCGTTAGACACATTGCTTCGGCTGTTTTCCCCTTTCCTTCCCTTCGTCACGGCCGAAGTCTGGTCGTGGTTCCGTGATGACTCGATTCATCGCGCAAGTTGGCCCGATCATCAAGGTTTGAGTAGCCAACTCAACGCAACTACCAACGCCGCCATTTTGGACGCTGCATCACAAACGCTTTCTGAGATTCGCAAAGCAAAAACTGAAGCGAAACGCAGCTTGAGAGTGGTAGCCGAACACGTGGTGGTGGCCGCCACTCGCGAACACCTTGACTTGATTGAATTGGCCCGTGCCGATCTCATGGAAGCGGGGCGCATCTCGACCCTCGAGTTGTTGGCGCAAGCTGATGGGAACGCCGAAGTTCAGGTAACGCTCGCGGCCGACGAATAAGTCGTATCGTCGACGGCGAAGGTCATGATTCATTTAACGGGTTTATCGCTATTTCGTTTCGCAAATGCTCTGTGTCTCGCAGTGCTGCTGTGCGGCGGACCGGCGTCAATAGCTTACGCGAGCGACTGGCTTGAACCAGGCGTGTACCAGGTCGCTGATTCGAACCTAACCGGTGAAGTCCATGCGTTCGGTACAGCGTCAGATTTGGGTGATCTCAGAGCCGAGATCAACTTCGACTTGGCAGCAATGGCTTCCACGAAAACTGGCGACGGATATTGGATTGTCAGTAAAGACGGAAGAGTTTTTGACTTCGGCGACGCAGTCCATCGGGGGGATTTAGGGTCAATTGCTCTTAGCTCTCCAGTTGTCGATTTAGCGGTGACGAGCGACGGTAGTGGTTACTGGCTCGTCACGGGCCGGGGGGTGGTTTATGCATTTGGAACGGCCCTTTGGCGCGGTTCGGTTGGACACCTTTCACTTCAAGCTTCGGTTGTGGATCTTGAACCATTCCCATCTGGGAACGGTTACTGGCTGACCGCAGCCGATGGCGGAGTCTTCGCGTTTGGAGACGCTCAATATTTGGGCGGACTTGCGAATCGCAGCTTGTATCGACCGATCATCGATTTGTTGCCGACGGCTGATGGAACTGGCTACCTGCTAATCGGCGCAGATGGGTCAGTTCACTCCTATGGGACTGCGCGCTACCGGGGTTCTTTAGCGAACAATGACGTCTCTAGCACTCTGATTGTGGCGGCCGAGCGGACTGTGGACGATCGCGGATATTGGCTAGTGAGTCAGCGGGGCAAAGTCTTTACTTTCGGTTCAGCGGCTCATTTCGGTCAAATGAATGCTCACGAACTGGCACCAATCGGAGCTTTCGCAGTCCGAGGTATCGGTGAGGGCTATTGGATGGCGACCTCTACCGCGCCTGCGGTTCCTGCAAATTCGGGGTCCGGACGGCGGGTGATCTTCTCACATCAGCGTCATAGGGTTTGGCTTGTCGAGGAAGATGATGCCGTATCCGGCAACTTCTTTGTCAGTGCGCGGGCAAAGAAACCGGAGCCCGGTGCCTACCAGGTGTTCTCAAAATCTCGTCATACCACTGCCGGACACGATGGCATCCGCATGGAATATATGGTGCGTTTCACCTGGGGGACTGAACAGGCCATCGGTTTCCACAACATCCCTATCGATGGTTTCGGGGAGGCGATGCAAATGGAATCGCAGTTGGGGAGTTACCGATCAGAGGGATGTATCCGTCTGCGGGACGACCAGGCGGCTGAGCTATATTCCTGGACAAATGTGGGCACTCAGGTCCTAGTCATTGATTGAGGTCGCCGCGCGCTACTCCCCATCGTCGTCTCCGCCACCTGATCGAGGACCAGTTTGGAACCCGGGACCGGTTTTCTTAACCACCGGTTTCTGGTCGGCTTCGCTTCGAAGCCAAACGGTTCGTTGGGGAAATGGAATTTCTATGCCTGCCTCATCGAACGCTTCCTTGAGGCGTTTTCTCAGTACACGACCGGTGCTCCATTGTTCTGCTGGTTCAGTTTTGACCGAAAGTCGGATCGTGATTGCGTCGGCACCAAAGTCTTGCACACCGGAGATGACTGGTTCCTCCACGATGGTGGCTTGTTCCAGTTGTTCGTTCCACACACCGTCTGCAACGGTTTTAATGGTCTCCATCGCCAAGTCGAGATCAGTGTCATACGCTACGTCAATGTCGAGAATTGCACGCGCCCAGACCTGAGTCATGTTTCCAACACGACGGATTTCGCCATTAGGAATGTGCCACAGCGTCCCATGTCGGTCGCGAATCCTTGTGGTACGCAGTCCGACTAATTCGACCGTGCCGGTCGCGTCGCCTGCGTCGATTACGTCGCCGACACCGTACTGATCCTCGATGAGCATGAAAATCCCGCACAGCAAATCTCGAACTAGGGACTGAGCACCAAAGCCGATCGCTACTCCCAAGATCCCGGCACCGGCAATCAGGGGGCCCAGGTTGATATCGAACTCCCCCAAAAGCATCATCAGCGTCACTGCACCAATTACCGCCGACGCAATGCTCTTGAACAATACTCCTAGGGTTTTTGCTCGTTGCCGGGCTCGTTCAGTTCGTTCATGGAGAGAAGCCAACTTCTCGGAGAGCACGCCGCGGCGAAGCATTCCGCTTGAAGCTTCGGCAGCTTGAACGGCATCTCGTTCCTCGGAAGACCTCTCCGACATGAGGCGGTCGATCAGTCCATCAATGCCCTTGTGGACAACGCGTCGTGTCAACAACGCAAGCAAAACAATGACAAGCACTTTGACGGGGCGGTCAACGAGCCAAGTCGCGATACCAGCAACGTCTGAGTTGTCAGTCCATTCGAACACTTTCCGGCACAACCAATCTGGATCAGTACCGCATGCTTCAGTCAGTGTTGCCGCCATAGAGGGGATGATTTGGGTCACGAACAACAGCTTAGGTTCACCCGTCTATGACGCCTACGCGCTCACTAGGCTCATTTTCGTGACAGATACAGATGAGGCAGCTCTTTACGATGTAGTTCAAGGCGTGGCGACTATCACTTTGAATCGTCCCGACAACAAAAACGCTCTAAGCGTCGAGCTGGTCAATTCCATAGGAGATCACTTTCAGACCGCTCAAAACGACGAGAAGGTTCGGGCCATCCTGTTCACCAATAACGGCAACACCTTCTGCGCCGGCGCGGATCTGAAGGCAAATCAGCCAGGAGTGCCACAACCCACGGCTCGTCACAGTTTCGTGGAAATTCTCGATGACATCATCGAATCACCGAAACCCGTCTTTGGTCGTATCGCTGGACACTGCACCGGAGGAGGGGTCGGTTTCGCAGCAGTGCTTGACGTCTCTATCGCTGCAGATGACATCGTTATAGGTTTCACTGAGGTTCGAATAGGAGTCGCTCCTGCCGTGATCTCGGTGGTGTGCCTACCAAAACTGCGGCGCGCCGACGCCAGCGAATTATTTCTTAGCGGTGAACGAATCCCAGCGTCTCGTGCAGCAGAAGTTGGACTCATCAACCGCTCAGTACCAAGGGAGAAGTTGGACGCCGAAGTAAAAGAAGCACTCGACAAGGTGGTTCGAGGCGGACCGAATGCTCTTGCCGCAGCCAAACAATTGGTGTCAAAGGTTCCTCAGATGACCAGGGAAGACGCCTGGGAATGGACTGCCGAATTAAGCCAGTCTCTTTTCCAAAGTACCGAGGCAGAGGAGGGAATCACGGCGTTCCGCGAAAGACGCGACGCTTCTTGGGTTCCGAAGAACACCGATTAGCGCAATCCCAAAAGGTTAATTACTCGACCACTTGAACTTGACCTACACGGGGCAGTGCAATCCAAGTGCTACCCGGTGGGAAAACGATCACTTGACCGTCACGGTCCATGTAGCGGGTGAGGGCACCCCCATCAGGACGTTCCCAGTAACCCCCAAGTACATGTCCGTCATAGAGAACTAAAGCTGGACCCTCGCCGATCATGACTGCTTCGGGTGATCTTCCATCAGCAGCGCTGCGTCTGTAGGAAATAGTTTGGACGATTACTATTTCTGGAGCCACGGGAACTCCGCTTGCGTCCACGTGGAGAGACCCATTTTGGCGGCGCACCCAACCGTGTGCATCGGGGTCCCAGCGATATGTGACGGAGGTTGCGCCGTAATCTAAATCCACGCCTTTCGCCGTAGTGGCCGAAGCCAGCATTGGTTCGTTGTCGCTGCGGCGGATAAAAAGGACTGGCGGGTTGGCGCCACCGCCACGGGTATCGCCCACCACCCGAAGGGTCTTGGTGGTGGTCACCAGGTTGTGGGGAGCGGGGCGATCAGCGAGACGTCGATACGAATCGAGATCGGCATTAGAACTCACGTCTACGTAATCAACCTCTCGAAGCAGTTCAAGAACGGCTTCGTTTCCTCCAGAATTGGCAAACAGCGGCCTATTTAGATTACGGAGAAGATCAAAATCGCTGGTGCGCACGGATCGAACTGGTCCCACAATGTCGGTCTCTTTGGAATGAAAAATAGCTGCGAGTCGCGTAAGGCCACCCTCCACTATCTCTTCGAAGACGACATCTGCAGCATTAATCCCGAACTGGGGTCGCGCGCGATCGTGGTTGTCGATTTTGATGAGCAGCGCAGGCCATTTGCCTATTTCTTGACCTTCGACTCCGGTAAGCGGCCAAACGTCACTCTGTTCAGGGGGCAGTGTCGTGGCAGTACCGTCAACAACTGGCGGCGTTGGGTCTGTGGATTTTGGCGGGGCGAGAACTCCATCAGTTTCATCGGGGATGGTTCCAGCTTGCGCTGTCGTCGAGGATGGCGAAAGTCGGGCACCGGGGGGAGTGCCAGCACAACTCGTTGCAGCCGCAATGACTGTTGCACACACCACCGCTAGCCATCCGTATCTTGACATCGGGCCGAGATTAGCCATCTATCGCACCAAGTCGATGCCGTGTAGCGTTTAGTCGGTGACAGGACAGGTACATATCCAGCGCGAGGACCAAATCGGAGTCATCGTGCTTGACCATCCAGAACGACATAACGCGATTAGCTCAGCCATGTGGCAGGGCTTACTTGACGCGGCTACAGAGTTCGCTAGCGACGAAAATATTCGGGCAGTGTTACTGAGGGGAAAAGGGGATAGAGCGTTCGCCGCGGGAGCAGACATCAGCGAGTTTGATGAGAAACGAACGGACAGTTCCTCTAACGATGAGTACGACACCGTTTCGAACAGGGCTTATGTCGCTCTCGTCACGATGCCCAAACCATTGGTTGCGATGGTCCACGGCTACTGCATAGGTGGCGGACTTGCCGTGGCGCTTACCGCAGATCTTCGAATCGCCTCTGATGATGCAAGCTTCACGATTCCAGCGGCGCGTTTAGGGCTGGGCTACCGCGCCGAAGGTTTAGGCCGCCTTGTTCAGTTAATTGGCCCTTCAGCGACAAAAAGGATCTTGTTTCTCGCGGATCGATTCGGAGCAGAAGAAGCGTTGAACATGGGAATCGTCAACCGCGTTGTCCCAAAAACCGGCCTTGAGGCAGCAACCTACGAATGGATGAACATCATCTGCCAGAACGCGCCGCTCACCATCCGGGCAGCTAAGGCCGCCACCGACGAATGGACCAAGCCCGAGTCACTTCGCAACTTTGACGAGATTAACGACCTGGTTAACGCTTGTTTTGATAGCGCGGATTATCGAGAAGGAGTTGACGCATTTATGGCCAAACGGACGCCCCGCTTTTCGGGTAACTAATCCCGGCGTGCGTCTCGTTGCCGTCGCCGAGTCCTTTGATATTCATTGATTTCATCGGCCAGTTCAGATAGTTCATGACACAAATCGATATATGAAGCTAAGCGGCTGGGGTTTAGATCACCCCTTGCCGCGGCGTCCAGTACCCCACAATCGGGTTCGTCGCGGTGACTGCAATTAGCGAACTTGCATTGGACCGCTAATCGGGCGACATCGGAGAAGACTTCATCCAACCCCTCGCCGTTCCAGAGTTGAACCTCTCTGAGGCCTGGCGTGTCAATCAATACTCCACCTCCAGCCACGAGCATCTCTCGTCTAACAGTGGTGTGACGACCAGACCCTTCCTCGCTGACGGCAGCAGTAGCGAGAATCGAATCCCCCACCAAGAGGTTCACGAGTGTCGACTTTCCAACTCCTGAAGGCCCTGTGAACGCCAGGGTTGTTCCGTTAACTAAAAGGTCGGCAAGAGCACTCATTCCGTCACCTGTAATTGCACTGATCATCAAGATTGGATGCTCAACTCCGCGGCGAATCAATCGCTCTCGGATGGCATCTCCGTCGCCCAGGTCAGTTTTGTTCACGGCTATGACTGGGGAGGCGCCTCCACCAATGGCAGTGACCAGGTAACGCTCAATAAGGTGCTCATCTACGTCTTGATCCGAGGAGGTAACTATGACGAGCGTGTCAATGTTCGCACCAACAACCTGTGGAAGCGGAGCTGCGCCAGAAGCGCGTCGAGTAATCACCGAATGTCGTGGGAGAATTTCCACAATCGCGACGCGTCGGTTGTCGATGGGCTCAAGTGAGTGGACAACCCAGTCACCTACAGCGGGGTAGTCCATAGGTTCATCAGCTTGATCACGCGTCGCGCTGTCGAGCACCGCTTCACGCGATCCGTGAGGCCCTAACAGCTCGTATGCTCCTCGATGTTCGACGACAACTCGGCTGACTCCGTGACCGTTAGCCAGTTGAAGGCCCTCGCGGTTTTGTTTAGTCCATCCGAGCGACTCTAAAGACACCGAGTTGTCATTCACCGGAAAGCCAGACTTCTGCCCATCGGCCCACTCCGGCTACTTGACCGAGCACCACCGCCCCGTCTGGAAGAAGCCACGATCCCAACCCTTCCGTACCGCCATGGCCGATTAAAGCCGACTGGGAGTGAGAGAGGTAAATCATCGGCATTCGTTCGACTAGTGCAAGCATTAACTGTTCAACTGCTGCTTGGCGGACTGTTTCGATTGGACTTGAGTGCAGCAACTCAACCAGTGCCGTCAAGGTTTCATCGTGCAGGTTCGTGACGTTCAGCGGTGACGTCCGTACAGGTCCGAACAGAGGCGTGAACATCATCGCAGGATCCGATTCTCCGCCTACACGCCAACACGTAGCGACGAAGTCTCCGCTAAAGCCCGGCCTGTCGGTAACTGACCCCAGGACTCTTTGAATTAGCGCGTTACGTGTGACCGTTTCTACCTGGGCATCGACCAACCCGGTGGCTTCCCACTGTCGAACGAGTTCTCGGGTCATAGCGGAAAGATGGATGTCGTCGGTGCATTGCAGGGTGACTGAAATCTTGGATCCAGTCGCTAGCCGGTCGGAACGGTCAGTGTCGTTGACGTATGCGACCAAAAGTTCTTTCGCTTTCGCGGTATTGGTTTGAGGCCATTTTTCGGCCGCTAGCCCTGACCACCAGCGACTTTCGGAGGCAAACCATTGAGTGGCGGGCTGGCCAGCGCCGGCCCCGATCGACGACTTAATCAGAAGTTCTTGATTCGTTGAAAGTTGAAGTGCTTGACGCACTCGCACATCGTCGACTGGTGCCTGAAGAGTGTTGAACAGTACGACCCCAATGTTGTCCTCGTTTCGCGACACGACGGTGAGCTCAAGGTCCCGCGCTCTCTCAATAGCTAATGCGGAGCGAGTGTAAGCAAATTGGGCGTCGCGACTTCGGACTGATTCGATTCGTTCGGACTCGTTCGCTACGTGACGAAAAATCAACTGATCGAGGTAGGGAAGCGACACACCGTCAGCATCGTTTCTCCAATAGTTCTGGTTCGCTACGAGCACCGCCGGCTCACCGATCTCCCAAGAGTCGATGATGTACGGGCCGGTTCCCACTGGACGACGAAGAAACGCCGCAGGGTCGGCCATAGCGGACTGGGTAGAGAACACCCGACCAATTGGGCCGGAAAGCACAACGTCCAATGCAGGATTCGCTTCAGTCAAATCGATCATTAACCTGTATTCGTCGAGGACTCTGACCGCGTTGATTCGGGCGTCGCGCAGCAGACCTCGTGTCACTTCACCTTTTTTTTGGAACTCCTCGTACCCCTCCTTAATCACATGAGCCGTAACCGGTGCACCGTCAGTGAATTTCACTCCCTCTCTTATCGTGACAGTCCAGTTGAGCATGGAGGGATTGGGTTCAACTCGCTCCGCGAGCCATGGCGCCGTGGACCCATCGGGTAGAACGACGGTGAGTGTTTCGAGTACCAGGTCGAGAACATTGCGGCAAGACCAAGCACACACGTGGTCCCAAGGCGTCCAGCCAGTAATCGGTTGTGAGTCTTCTGCCAGAACTACAGTCGCTGATCCTCCCTTTCTCGAACCGGGTTCGCCGCCGGATTGGATCGCACTTTCGTCGCTGTCCTGGGTCGGGGCCTGAAGCTTGGGGCTCTCAGTTGAGGAGGGGGACGCCATTTCAACAAGCGATGGGTTCGGGTCCCGAGTGACGACCAGCCCGTCAGAGCCACACGCGGCCGCGACGACAACCACCGCGATGAGCGGCCACCGGGCGGTTCTACAAAAACCTTTCAATGTTTCGCTCGCCACTCTTCAGACCATTGATCGGCACCGAAGTGCCACTCGTCGGTCCTATAGGTGGTGCCTGTCGCGCTTGCTACTAACCGATTACCCACAACTAACTCAACTCCGTGATGGCCGAACCGTCGACTCCGGTTGATCTCTGTCGCAGTTGCCACAACAAGATCACCGGGTTGTACCGCCCTGTGGTACGAGATATCGATGTGAGTCGCAACTGCCTGACGGCCGTAGCCGTTAGAGGCGAAGGACATCGCTATGTCACCGAGACTGAAAAGGATGCCTCCGTGACCGCCACCAAGGAAGTTGGTGTGCGCGACTTGTATCGTCGCTCGTACTACTGCCATACCCGGACCCCACTCCAACAGCTCTCCTTGCAGTTGCTCCAACAGTGGATCAGTTCGAAAGAGCGCGTCGAGGCGTTCCCGTCGTTCGTTCGGAAGTCCACTAGTTGTTGCCGGCACAGCGATCACGGTACTTGCCTAAAGCTCATTAAGAACAGGCTGATGCCTCGGAGTTCACACCGACAGCTCCGAGGCTCCAAAAGTCGATGTCTCTCTTCACGGCAGTTCGCTTACCGACCAACACGAGAGACCATGGTCGGCTCCACTCGCGTTGACCCATAGCTTGTGCGCTCATTGTGGTCTTCTGCGGTTACTAATTGGCACGACGACAATGTCATCGTCGATCTTGAGAACCTTTACCCGTGCGTCGTACAGAGCCGATAGATGCTCTGATTCAAGAACCTGATTCGGATCGCCTTCCGCTAATACGCGGCCGTTCGACAAAAGAGTCATTCGGTCGCTGTACTGAGCTGCGAGAGTCAAGTCGTGCATGGTCATAACTACTGTGATTTGACGCTCCTGTCGGAGTCGCTCGATTAACTCCAGTGCCTGTTGCTGGTGGCCAAGATCAAGGGATGCAATTGGCTCATCCAGAAAAACTACGGGGGTGGCTTGGGCAATTGCTCTGGCCAGATGACAGCGCTGAAGTTCACCGCCACTAAGCGACTCAAGGGTTCGATGTCCGAAACCTTCGAGATCTAGTTGGTGAAGTACCTCCTCCACTATTTCGAAGTCACGTGGACCCTCCACCCCCAATAGTCGTAGGTGCGGAGTGCGGCCAAGTAACACATAACTGTTGACCGACATTCCGGGTGGAACTTCGGGCTGTTGGGGAACGTAGGCGAGCAGACGCGCTCTTTGCCGAGGAGTGAGGTCGGCGAGGTTACGTCCATCTATGGACACACTCCCTGAACTTGGCATCAAACCCGCCATTACTGAAAGAAGAGTGGTTTTACCCGCACCATTGGGTCCGACGATGGTGACCCACTCCCCCGCCGACACTTCCATTGATACGTGGTCAACGAGGGTTGCTTTGCCGACGCGCACGCCTACATTTTCCACAACGCAGAACGTCACCCGAGTGACCTCCTACTCGACCGCAAGACGACAACAAAGAAGGGTGCTCCAAAGAAAGCTGTGATGACTCCAATAGGAATCTCTGCAGGAGAGGCAATAGTTCGCCCCAGCAGGTCGACGAACATGAGAAATGTCGCCCCGAACATCATTGAGAGGGGTAGCACGATTCGATTACTCGAACCTGCTAGAAGGCGAACGGTGTGCGGGACGATAAGGCCAACAAATGCAATTAATCCGCTCACTGCAACCGCTGCAGCGGTTCCCAATGAAGCTGCGACAATCACGATAAGACGAACAAGTTGAGGTCGTATCCCAACTGACGACGCTTCGACATCTCCTAAACGCATGACGTCAAGGGTTCGGCGATGAAGCAAAATCACCACGCTCGCCAATAGCGCGTAAGGCGCTAGGAGCGACACCTCGCCCCAAGAAGCGGTGTTAAGACGTCCGAGAATCCAACTGTAGACCTGACGGATCGTTTCTACGTTGCGTTGCTGAATGAATGTCTGAATCGCTGTTAAGAAGCTCGCCACCGCGACACCAGCAAGGAGTAACGCAGCGGGCGATCGTCGAACCCCGGAGCTGTAGCCGAGAAAATATGTGAGAGCAACGGCGGCCAAGGAACCGAGAAACGCTAGGAGAGGAACGGTGTCAAAGGTTCCCATTCCGTCGCCGGCTCCGGTGACGATGGCCACTGTCGCTCCGAGACCCGCACCTGCTGCCGCACCCAACAGATAAGGGTCAGCGAGCGGATTGCGAAATACAGCCTGATAGCTGGCACCACTGAGGGCCAGAGTCGCTCCTACGAGTGCGCCAAGTAACACGCGTGGGAGGCGCACCTCCCAAATGATGTTGGCGTGGATGAGAGATAACCCACTATCGGTAGTGACCAGCGGTAACCGATTGATCAATTCCCGTACGACGGCAGAAATTTCTATGTCTGCAGGGCCAACGAACAGGCCCGTTGCCATCGCGCACACCATCGCGACCAACCCCAGTAAAAGCCAGGGCGCGCGAAGTTTCTCCGACACCACTGCAGTACTTCCGGAGTCAGGGCTCAAAACCATGTCGTGCTATTCGACCTTCGCTGCAGAAACCGCAGCAGAAACTGTCGCTAGAAAATCAACCAGGCGAGGGCCCCACCGGCTACTCACGTCATTGTTAATTTCGATGACGTTCCCGTTTCGTACGGCCTTCAGTTCCGACCATCCGGGACGGGACGCAATTGTTTCGATCGACTGGCCGCAACATTCAGCGTCAGCGAAGAAAATGATGTCTGGATCTGATTCAAGAACGAATTCCTGAGTCAATTGCGGGTAACCCCAAGACGACCCATCTGAGTCCGCTGGGTCCGCAATATTGATCAGACCAGCTAAGGAGTAGATATAGCCAACAAAGGTCGAACTTGTAACTGAGTAAAGCGTGTCGTCAAGCTCGTGGTAATAGGTGAGCGGGTTGTCGGGCCGCGTTATACCGTCAAGAAGAGTGTTGATTTCCTCCTTCATCTTGTCGACAGCAGCTATAGCGCCACCCTGTTGGCCAGTAACCTCACCGATCTCCAACATTTGTGCGTAGACGTCTCCAAGCTCGGCAGCCGCCGCGGCCACATACACTTTGATTCCAAGCGATTCCAACTCCTGTTGGATGCCACTATCGCTGAGTATGACGAGATCAGGCTCGAGCGTCGCTACCGCCTCCACATTTGGATTCCAGCCAGCAAGATCTTCAACTACCGGGGCCTCGGGCGGCCAGTAGCTGTAATTGTCGACCGCTATCACTTGCTCCCCAGCGCCAACGGCAAACAACATTTCGGTTGCCGTCGGGGACAGGGAGACGATGGCTGTCGGATAGCTGCCGACAACAGAGTCCGAGTTCACATCGTCTTCGTTGGCGGCGCTCGTCTTCTTCTCAGTTGTGCTTCCTTCAGTCGGAGTTTCGGTTGCCCATACCGCAGCGTCCGGTTCACGCGTGATCGGCTCAGACCGCCCACCGGTGTCTGTACAGGAGACCAAGATGAGCGAGAGCGCTGTGAGCAGTCCGAGTTTCTTCATCAAGTCTGTCCTGTCGTCCGAGGGCGGAGCGGCAGGGGACCTGCCACACAACGCTTCTTCCTCGAGAATCGTCGTGCGAGGCATCGATTCAGGCGATCGGACTCGTTCCCCTAAAGGACTTCACCGCTGCGGGACAGCGCCGGATTTTCACCGGACTTCGCTGCATCTTTGCACCGTACGTCACAGATGGTACTCGGCCTGACACAATCGGAGTCAGTTCATACAACACTCCACACCTGGAAAGGCCTGTACCTACTATGGCGCTTCGCGGAACCGCAGTTAGGAGACGCGAGGATGAACCACTCCTCAGAGGGGCTTCGAACTTCGTCGAAGACCTCCGACTTCCGAACGCTGCTCACGTTTATTACCTAACTTCGACGATCGCTCACGCAGACATAATCGCTGTCGACATTGAGCACGCAATATCTGCCCCGGGGGTAATCGATGTCGTCACTTGTGCCGACCTGGACATTGGGCCTTATCCGTCGGCGAACCCGATATTTGATGACGCGATGGTACGCCCCTTGTTGGCGAGTGACCGTGTCAGATTTGTCGGAGAACCCGTCGTTGCGATAATCGCAGAGTCACCGGCTCAGGCCCGAGACGCCGCCGAACTCGTCGATATCGAATACGAACCTCGCGCTGCGATCGTTGATCCTGAAGCTGCCATCGATTCAGACATCATCTTGTTCGATGGAACCCAAGAAGGGAACGTCGTTTGTCGCATGGAAGCTGAAGGCCTTGAAGCCGATTTCGCTTCATGTGAGGTTGTCGCCGAGGTGAGAACGATAAACAACCGACTCGCGCCAGTTCCCATAGAAACGCGCGTTGCCGCCGCTGAGTGGGGAGCTGATGGTCGTCTCCACTGTTACAACGCGGGCCAAGGACCCCATCCAGTTCGAGCAGCTATTGCTTCAATTCTCGGACTTGAAAAAGATCAAATTCGTGTTGTTTCTCGTGACGTCGGGGGAAGTTTTGGCGCCAAGGCCCGACCTTCCCCCGAAGAGGCATTGTTGGGGTGGCTATCGAAAAGGGTGGGCCGCCCAATGGTCTGGGTTCCCTCTCGAAGTGATGACATGGTGGGACTCGGACACGGTCGCGGCCAAATCCAGTACTGCCGGATCGGCGGAACTTTGGAG
>DASCSY010000010.1:0-26050 GCA_034399415.1 Acidimicrobiales bacterium | reverse complement strand
TTTCGGGCACAGCCGCGCCGATATGGCTAATTGATGTTAAGGCGTCAACACCCATGGGCATTTGTGGAAGCCAGTAGGACGGGAAACCCGCTTCATGAGCGGCTTGAGCGTCAGCAATTGCTTCCTCAACGTTGAAGAGTTTTCCTGCGGGTCCACTGAAAATACCTATACGCACTTGCGCCTCCAATTAGCAAGGAATGTTCTCATCACCTTGACACATGGCAGGCTAGAGGTGTCGGGGAGAAGCCGAGTGCTCACGGATCAACAACTAGCTGATTATCACCGAGACGGATTCTTAGTTCTGAAAGGCCAAGTATGTGACGCCGACATTTGCCGATTAGAAGAAGGGTTCGAGCGGAACCCACCGCTCGACGGCACCTTGTACGACGTTCGCGAGTTGAAATATCCCGAACCCGGGAGGTACACGCTCGCCAATAACTGTCTAAAGGACCCCGATCTTTCTTTCTTGGCCGACCACCATCGAATTACGCCCGCAGCGGGTCAAGTGCTAGGAGCTGAGCCCAAACTGTCGGCTTATGTAATTTATGACCGGACACCCGGGGGGTCGGGAGTACCAAGCCACAATGACTACAAACGATGGAGACCTGTGGGTTCATCGATGAACTGGGTCTTTGCGATCGTTCCTTTCTGCGATTTTGATGAGCAGACGGGACAGCTGCTGGTCGCGCCGGGCTCCCATCGTCTTGATCGGGTGCGACCGGGGTCTGAACGCCCTCTAGAAGTTGGAGCACCGCTCCGGCCTTCAGAAGACAGCTACGTCGACCCCGAGTTGTGTCGCGGCGACCTTCTTTTGATGAACATGCATTTGTGGCATCGAGCCAACGGCAACAGCTCCGAATCTCACCGGATCGGGGCGTTCAACAAATACGCCGCTGCGGACGCTCCGCCAGCGACCGGGTGGTTCCTGTATGACGACGAGGTGTATGAAGCACTTACTCCCGATGGTCGTTCGATTCTCGCCGCTCATAGCAGCAAAAAGATCAAGTCGACGCGCTTGTTGCTGCTCAGAGAGGGTGACGATCAGGAGGTTCTTTTTGTTAAGGGGGAGAACGGCCGACTGGCTCTGCCAGGGGGTCCAGCATTGGTTGAGAAGTCAATCCCGGATTGGGATGCCGGTAACTACATTGCTGCGCTACAAGCGGCGGTTCGCGAATCAGTGAAGATCGAAACCCCTTGGGTGTCTTACGTTGGTGATTTCCCAGAGGGTGACCATTTATGTCGTGTATACGCTTACACCTTGAATGGAATGGGTTTTCCAGTTGGGTACAAGGACGCCGAATGGATGGGGCGGCAGCGTCTTGAGTCGGCTAAACCAGACCTCTTTGGTGGCTGGGAAACCGAAGCGTTCGACCTGTGGTCTGATGACAAAATCATCCGCGGGAAGGGGCTAACCCAAGCTCAATGTCGAGTTGACCAATACGCATACTGATCGTATTTCAACTCATTACGAAGCCTCGGTAACTGTCTCTGGCTACCTCGTCGCATAGTTCGGTATACCTGGGAAGTCCTCCAACGTAGAGCATGAAGGTTCGGACATCGCGGCCTGCAATATTCTTGTTCACCCCCATAAACCATGAATCCACTTTGCTGAACAGCATTCGCTCTGCTGACTCGTACACGTGCTCGGTCCAGTCGTCTTCAGCTTCAAATTCGACCTCTACACGTCTGATGTCTGAACTGAAAAGCTGTTCTATGAATGTCGAAACCCATTCCACGTTCTGTTCGATGCACCTGGGCATATTGCAAAATGTTGACGCATTGTGGGGTCCAACTAGGGTGAACATGTTGGGGAAGCCAGCGGTTGCCAAACCAAGGTAGGTGCGAGGTCCAGCTTCCCATTTCTCAGCGAGGGTACGGCCGTTTAGGCCCCTGAAGTTGATCGAGTTGTAGGGTCCCATAACTGCATCGAAGCCGGTCGCGTAGACAATCAAATCGAAGGGATGTTCTCGGTCTGAACATTGGATCCCATCTGTGGTGATTTTTTCAATTGGTGTCTCATTCAGATCAACAAGAAGCACGTTCTCTTGGTTGTATACCTCGTAGTATCCGGATTCCATCGGTACTCGGCGCGTGCCAAAGCCGTGGTCCGTGGGGATTAGTTTCTCGGCGAGTTTTGGATCGGCCACTCGTTCGCGAATTTTCTGTGCGATGAAGTCGGTGAGGGTGGCGTTCGCTTCTTCGTCAACTAATACGTCCCGAAAATTTCCGATCCAAATACCGAAACCAGGCGACGCATAAAGTTCTTCGTACAATGCCTCTCGTTCCTCGGGACTGACTTCGAGCGCCCTTCGACGGTCGGAGTCATGGATGAACCCTGAGAAAGAGTTCCTGCACCGTTCGAAAATGTCTTCGTAACGGGCACGGATGTCGGCCATCTCGGTCGACTCGATTGGGCTGTTGTGGAGCGGGGCGCACCAATTGGGAGTTCTCTGAAATATCGTTAGCTGCTTTGAGGTCTTAGCTACTTCTTGTATCAGTTGTACCGCCGTAGCTCCTGTGCCGATTACACCGACGCGCTTTCCCTCAAAGGTCACTTCGTCGTGGGGCCAGCGGGCCGTATGGAACGATGGCCCTTTAAAGTCATCCATTCCTTCAAAGTCTGGGATTAACGGTTTTGACAAGATGCCGATGGCTGTGATCAGAAACCGGCACCGGACCCGAAATCCGTCTTCTACGTGCACTTCCCATTCGTCGCAGGTCTCATCGAAACTGCAGTCGGTGACGTTGCTTTCAAATCTGATGTCTTCGCTCAGGCTGAAGCGGTCCGACACGTGTTGGAGGTAGCTAAGGTTCTCTGGCTGAGCAGAGAAACGTTCCTTCCAATCCCACTCGTCAAGTAACTCCTGGCTGAATGAATAGCCGTAAGAGTAACTCTCCGAATCAAACCGGGCACCTGGGTACCGATTCCAATACCAGGTACCCCCCACATCGGTCCCCGACTCGAGGACTAGAGCGCTCACGCCGATTTCACGCGATTTGTATAGCTGGTACAAACCTGAGACTCCCGCTCCGATGATGACGACTCCATACGAGGGAATTTCGGAACTTTCGTCTTCTTTCATGGCACCAAACTTAGCGACACGGCCTACAGGCCAGCCCGAAGTTGGCGTGTTTGTCGACGCGGTCAAGCAGTTGCGAAAACCAAAGCTTCTTTCTCGCGGACTCGATGTCTCTATGTTTCTTTCCAGCCTTGGCTAGGTCCGTGGAATTTTGGCTGATTTCTGTCTCGTATTTCTTGGGCGCGAGCCGATATCGCGGCATCCCAATCCTGGTCGGTGAAGAGCCAAAATTGTTGGTTAAGGATTGCATCATGGACTTGGTCTCCCACAATCTCCGGATCAAGACCTCCTTGAAGAGCCCGGTGTGTGAGTTCAAGCATCTGGTCGCCTCTGTCGTCTCTCGCGGACCCAACTGAACCTGCGGCGCGAGCAATGGTCGCGTTGACAATGTTGGTATTTACGAAACCAGGGCAGAGACAAGTGACACCGACATTTGAACGTTCGGTTTTCAGTTCGTGGAAAAGAGTTTCAGCGAGAGTCGCTACACCATGTTTGGCAATGTTGTATGGGGCACCAAACGGCGAAGAAATATGGCCTGCTATCGAAGCCGTTAGGACCACATGCCCATCGTCGTGTTCGACGAGGTGAGGAACGAAAACCCGGACACCGTGGATTACTCCGCCAAGCAGTATTCCGAGTGTCCAGTCGTAGTCGTCTTGTGAAAGAGACCAGGAACGACCGATCGATCCCTGAACCCCAGCGTTTAAGCACACCACATTGGCAGATCCAAAGGCGTCGATTGTTGCATCAAGGAGAGCGTGGTTCTGACCTTCATCGGAAACATCAGTGACTACTCCAATGGCCTCCGCTCCAAGCCCACGGATGGCTTCCACCTCCACGTTGAGCTTGGCTTCGTCAACGTCGGAAAGTACGACCTTCATTCCGGCGCGAGCGAAGCGGTGCGCCATCGCCAGGCCCATGCCCGACGCTGCTCCGGTTACCACGGCGGTCTTTTCTTCGAGTTTGTCCATGGTCGGAGATTAGACCGAAGAGTTCGGCTGGTGTTTCTCGGACTACCGTTCGGGGGTGCCAGATTTTCTCAACGACGCTCAACGCGACATTCAACAGCGAGCTCACTCACTTGGCCGTCAGGTCGCTTCACTCGACACCGACAGCCTCGAAGCCCATCAGATTGAAAGCGAAACCCGAGCTCTATCGAAGCAGGCGGGCATCTATCTCCTGACCCAGCCAGCCGAATTCGGAGGAACCGCGGGAACGTCTCTTGATCTGACTATCGCTCGCGAAGCCCTCGGGGCCTGTGGCGTTAGTCATCTACCTGGACTTTTTGGACCTATGCCAGGGCTGCTCGCTCAGGCATCGGACCATGTCCGAAATAAATTTCTAGGGCCTTACTTGGCTGGCGAGGCCAAAGGCGGGTTCGGGTTCACAGAACCGCCCGATGCTGAGAGGCACACGTGGGCACGGGACGAGGGTGACCATCTGGTCGTGAATGGTCACAAGTCATATGTGACGGGAGGATCGCACGCTGATTTCATAAACACTTTGGTCGAACTCGAAAATGTTGGACCTGCAATGGTTGTGATCGAGACAAACAGCCCCGGAGTACAAATAATTCGACGCTTCGGCTCCCTTGATGGAACTCACCACGCAAGTTTCTCTTTCACCGATGTGCATGTACCCCGAGAACATCTGATTGGTGAGGCGGGAGCGGGCATGAAGAGAGCTCTTGATCAGGTGAGCGCTGTCCGCATGGCGATCGCCGCTGATTCCTTGGGACAGTGCAGTTTCGTGTGCGACGTCGTCGCTGAGCATCTTGAGCAAGGTCGATCATCTGAGACCGATACTGGGAGCGATCAGGCAGGGAGGGTTCAGTTCGGGAGGATGCGGTCTCAGTCGTACGCCGTTAGGAGTGCCGTGTATCGCACCGCTCGACTCGTTGACGCCGAAGAAAACGCTGTAAACGAAGTAATGGCATCAAAAGTCTTGGCTACCGAAACTCTGAACCTTCTCGTAGACGTAGCAATTCAAATAATCGGCGGTGAAGCCTTAGTTGACTCGCACCCGTTGGCGTCTCTGTTTCGCCGCGCACGCGCCACCCGGCTAGCCGAGGGCCCAACCGACGTTCTACACGCAAACATCGCACGCGGCTACCTTGACCTGCACCTAGGTCGGATCTGAGAGCACATGCCATACCTCAACGAGTTCTCCCCATCGAGTACGCCTCTCGATATGACAGGTAGCGCTGAATTCTCGAGCCTTTGCGAAAGCGCTAACGATCTCGGAATACAGCATTCCGACGCGATTCGCTATGTCTCGACCAATGTCATCGCTCGGCACCAACGATTCCATCTTCTTGAATGGGGCGATCCAACCCTGCCAACCTTGTTGCTGCTACATGGAGGTAACCAGTCAGCCCACTCGTGGGATTTGGTGAGCCTGCATCTGGCGGACCGCTTCCACATTTTGGCACTAGACCAGCGCGGCCATGGCGACAGCGAGTGGGCTCGTGACGCTGACTACTCATCAAACGCTATGGCCTCTGATGCCAGCGCTGTATTGGAAGAACTCAACATCGCATCGGTCACCGTCATTGGTCATTCGATGGGAGGAATGAACACGATGCGACTCGCGGTCGAAGAACCTCACCGGTCCGACCGCATCGTTCTTGTTGACATCGGGCCGGAGCTATCGGACCAAGGGACGAAAAGCATCCGAAATTTTGTGACTGAGAACCGTGAATTTGACGACGTCGAACACTTCGTCCAATCCGTTCAGAAATACGATCCCTATCGCTCCCGCGAACACATTGAAAGAACTGTTAAGTACAACTTACTTCAACGCGCCGACGGCAAATATGTAAGCAAAAGAGACCACGGTCCTCGCTTAGCGACCACCCAAACCCAACGCGAACGAAGCGACCTCTTCTCGCTTCAAGATGCTGCCTCGATCACGCAACCAACTTTGCTGATCCGAGGCGCAGATTCGAATGTACTGACAGCCGACGCCGCTCAACGATTTGCCGATGCCTTACCCAACGGCCAATTAGTCACCGTTCCCGATAGTGGCCATAACGTGCACGGCCAAAATACGGTTGGGTTTCTCCAAGCACTAGTACCGTTTTTGAACGACTGAGCACCCAGAGCCGACATATGAATCGGGGATCGGGCGCAAACTATTTGATACTCACGCAGAGTCCGGTGTCATTGGGCTCAACACTCTTTTGACACCAATGCACAGGAGTCGACTAAGGGCGTAGGGTGACCCAATGGAATCTCACGAGCTCGAAACGTTAATCATTGACGCGTCCGACAACGGAGTTGTGACCGTAACGATGAACCGCCCCGAAAAAAAGAACGCTGCGAACTCGGTGATGTGGGACGAATTGCGCGATACCTGGAACGCTCTCGCAGTCGATCCACAGGTGCGGGCAGTAATAATGACCGGCGCTGGTGATGCCTTCTGTAGCGGAGCAGACCTTGCGGGGCAACAACGAGAGCGTCATCAGCTCGTTTCGATGAACCTTATTCATCAAACAGTGGAGGCCCTGTATTCGATCATGGTGCCCGTCATCGCGAAGGTAAACGGTGTCGCTGCCGGCGCCGGGATGAATATGGCGTTGGCATGCGATTTGATAGTGGCTAGCGACCAAGCTCGATTCAGCGAAATTTTCGCTCGGCGCGGCTTAAGCGTCGACTTCGGTGGCACATGGGTATTGCCCAGACTCATCGGCTTACACAAAGCCAAAGAACTCGCCTTCTTCGCCGATGTTATTTCCGCTGAGCAAGCCGCAGAATTCGGAATCGTAAATAAGGTCGTTCCCCACGAGCAGCTCGACGGCGAAACTCAAGATTGGGCGGATCGTCTGGCAGCGGGACCACCATTAGCCTTGGCCATGACGAAGCGAATGCTCACCCTAAACGCCAGCAACGACTTTAAGTCAGCGTTGGAAGCAGAGGGAATGGCACAGACCGTTAACTTCTACACCTCGGACACTAAAGAGGCCGTAGCGGCATTCCTGGACAAACGCGATCCCAAATTTGAAGGCCGATGATCAAACTTTGCCTGGTTGCTATAGCCAGTGGCCAAGCGTCGCTCCGGAGCGTACTTTTCGAGGACATGGGAGACTTTCTAAATGCATGAATTGGTTGTCCTAGGAAACGATTCCGGGGCCGCTGTCGAGATCGCTAACAACCTCGAAGGCGTCTGCTACCTCAGCGATCCCGATGAAGCACGCTCTCTGCCCTTTAGAACAATGGTCCGCGTGGTGACCGACAACCTTGAACAACTTGCTGCCGCAGCGGGAGTAGGAACCTACGTCGTGTTCAGCCGCGTGGTTCGCGAACGACCCGTTTCAGTTCAGGCGGGAACGCCGTCTCCTGGAATCACCGCTGTCTTCCCCTTGTTGCACCATCCCGACCTCACCCATGAACAAACCGATGCCCATTGGCGGGACGTGCATGCGCCTCTCGCTCTCCGCCATCACCCGGGAATGTGGGATTACACGCAACTGAGCGTGGTGCACGCCTTAGATGGGCCGCCCATTGACGGATTTGCACTTGTAGCTTTCGAGTCGTTGACGTCGATGAAGGAACAATTTTTCGGTGACGACAACGACCGACAGATCATTTACGCCGACGTTGCGAGTTTCGCTGATCCCGAGTCACCGCGACGCGTCGTAGCAACTGAAACGATTTACGGGCAACGTCCGCCAACTGCGCGAGTGACGTGACCCCAGGAGTGAATCGGTTTCCTACCCTATTTGCATTGGCAGTCGCAACCGCTGTCTCCCAGTCGTTCGGACGCTTCACTTATTCGGTTCTCTACACCGAAATTCGAGACGATTTTCAGCTCTCGAACACTGCGGCCGGGGGGATTGGGTCACTCAACCTAGTCGGATATCTACTGGGGTCACTCGTTGTCGCCTTCGGAGTCGGTCGTCTCGGGCTGGCCCGCACAGCAAAGTACGGCTTGGCAGGGGTCATCGTTGGTCTGACACTGTTGAGTTGGGCACCGAGGTCTGCTGTAACTGTCCTCGCTCTCTTTGTAACGGGCGTTACAGCGGCCGGAGTTTGGGTTGCGGCTCCGGGTCTAGCGACAGCCGTTTTGGGGCCAAATCGAAGAGGCGTAGCCGCGGGCTGGGTTACCACTGGGGTAGGCGCGGGTTTTATTTTGGCTTGCATTCTTGATGTTGCGATGCGGAGTTGGCGGTCGGTTTATCGCATCGAGCTCTTGATTGGTGTTGCGTGCCTCGGCTTACTTTGCTTCACCGTCAGGGATTCTGAGTCAAGCGCGTCAACAAAGGGTTTAAGTCCCAAAACGCTGCGGCAGATTCCGGGCTGGCTGAATCTTTGCGCGACTTATGGGATTTTCGCCGTTGGCGCCTCCCTCGCTATGACCTTCACGGTCGCATTTCTCGAAGAAAACGCTGGTTACGAAGCTCACTCGGCGTCGCTCATTTATTCGTTGATAGGGGTTGGAATGGTCGTAGGAGGCTCTCTGATGGGACCGCTAACCGACCGGATTGGGAGGGACTCCGCTCAGTTGTTATCCCTAGCCGCTATGGCTGCAAGTTGCGCAACGATCGCTACTGGTCACCTCCTGGGGACGGCGATTGCGACGATGGTTTTCGGAATTGCGTTCACGGGAGTCACAATTTCAGTCACCGCGAAGGTGAGCAATCACTTGGACGCCGAAGCGTTCGGCGCCGCGTACGCGGTTGTAACAATTGTTTTCGGTGCCGGTCTTGCCGTTGGACCACAACTCGGCGGCGCCATAGCGGATTCGTCAGGGTCGTTTCGACCTGCCCTACTGCTCGCGGTTGTATGCGCGGCTGTGGGCTTCGTGTTGACAATGTTGGACCGAAGTCAGGAAGTGTCTCAGGGTCTAAGCAGGCATACCTAAACGTTCGTGGACGGGCGCCAGAGCCTGCAATTCCGGCATCACTTCACGGGCAAAAAGATTCATGTTTCTATCGGCCTCTACGTGGTCCATACCGGCGAAACTGAATACCCCCATGTATCCGTCCATAAACGTCTGTTCTTGAAGGTTGCAAATCTTGTCATAGACCTGTTCGGGCGTCCCCCACAGTTGGAGATCTATGAAGAAATCGGTCATCATCTCCAACCCTCCGGGAGCCTTCAGACGGTCATACATCATTCCATGGTGCTCGTAACCAGGAGTGTCTTTTAGGTGGGGCTTGTCAAATTGGTAGTGGTCGATAATGGAGTCCCAATAGCCCCCAATGAACTCTCGGGCCTTCTCTTCTGCTCGATCGGCGTTTTCGTCAACGAAAGTCCAACCAGCGACCATCGGCGGGGGAGGTTCTTCTCCGTTGGCGTTCCGGTACACGTCTCTGTAGTCCTGGAGTTCTTGGCGCACTGCTTTCCAGGGTTTCTGTGGAACAATCAGAATACCGACACCCATTTCGGCCATTATCCGAGCCGAGTCCGGCGAAACTGCCGCAGCGTACGCTCGCCCCCGCATCGAATTCACAGGGCGTGGCCGAATATCGACACGGGGCTGCTCAAGAAGTTCGCCATGATATTCGGCGTAGCCGTTTTCCATGGCGTTGAGCACCATTTCGGTGGACTCTTTAAAGCGCAATCTCGCGGACGCCATGTCGGTTCGGAAGCCATCAAATTCGATTTTGCCTGTACCTCTGCCCAAACCCAGGATGAGGCGGCCACCAGAAAGGTTGTCGAGCATTGAAATTTGCTCAATGACTCTCAGGGGGTCGTGCCATGGAAGAACGCACACCATCGAACCCAATTGGATCGATTCGGTGGCTCCAGCCATATATGTCAGAAACTGAAGAACGTCCGGACACATGGTGTAGTTGGTGAAGTGATGTTCAACGCTCCACACTGAATCGAACCCAAGCGGTTCAGCCTGCAACGCCAAGGCCAAATCCTGTTGGTAGACCTGCTGGTCAGGAATTCGCTCTCCGGGATTCTGAAATATGACGCTCATACCTACGTGCATCGCGTTCTCCAACACTCAAAGATTTATAGATTCGAACATTCTCAGGTTATTCGATCTGCCGCCTACCTATCAGGGCACTCCAATCTTCCATCATTCGTGGTTCTTCAAAGACGATCTGCGGAAAGGCTCCGCGAAGTCGTGATAGTTGGCCAGGTGACACTCCGCTGAGACCGATCCATCCATTTGGAGCGAGACGAGCGACGAGGTCATTCGCCATCTCGCGAAGGACATTGTCGTGGATGTTGGCGATCACCACGTCGTAGTTGCCACAGATCTCGTTGAGCGGCATGGCGAAGAATTCTGTGCGGTCCGAAACTCGATTTCGACGTGCATTAGTTTCCGCTGCCTGAAGTCCCGCCGTGTTGATGTCGATGCCGATTGCCCGCTCGGCCCCAAAGCAGACTGAAGCAACGGTAAGGACTCCTGATCCGCATCCGACGTCAAGCACCGATTCGTTGCCCGTGATGTTGGAGGAAAGTTCTTCAAGGAGAAGTCGGGTAGAAGGATGGTCTCCGGTTCCGAATCCCACTCCAGGGTCAATTTCAATGACAATCTCCGCTCTGGAGCCAATCCAGGGAAAGCAAACTTCGGCCCGTCTTCCAACCGGCGTTGGTCGATTTCGCTTCTCCCAGGCAACTGCCCTTGCTTCGTCTGGTGGACCAACGACAGCCGGATGGCCAGCGTTTCTCAATTCGGCAGTGAGCTTTCTAGCTAGGGCCTCATCGCGAACCTCATAGCGCGCAACCCAGCGATCTAAGCGGAGCAGCTGCCACTCCCCCGCTGCTCCGAACATTTCTTCAACGTCAGCTAGCGAACACTCGTCAGCGGCAACGACGACTTGTCCTGTCATTCCTCTAGGGAAAGTTTCGGCTTGCGAGGTTCGAATTCTTGTCCTGCAGCCTCTCGAGATTCGTTCGCAGCTGACTCAAATATTCCTTTCGCCATCAGTGACGACTCAGCTGATCGGCGAGTGAGATATATCCGTGTCCGAATTTCGTGGACTTCAACCGAGTTGGGTGCCGCGTCCGCGGCCATGTCGATCAAATGGCAGGCCATTCGCAGTTGGCCGTCTTCTGCTAAGGCCTGCGCTCGTTCGGCAAGTATCGAAACGCCACCGGCAAGTTCAACCAGTTCGACTGCTAGCGCAACGTCGGACGCTGGTTTTAATCGCGATGGTTTACCGTCCCACCATCCACCGTAGAGGCGCCAGATATTTCGGATCACGAACTCCGGTTCGTCATACAGCGGACGCAGGTACGGCAACTCAAGTATTTCGGGGGCGACTCCCACCGTTAACACGATGTCGTTAAGCGTCGCCCCCGAATTCATTGCAGATACAACATCATCGACGAGCTGTTCGAGAGTTGACGCGACGGTGTCCAAACACGAAATAATTCGTTCATGGCCAGAGATGGGCAGACCGTGGGCGGGAACGAAGAGTTCCACGTCTGTGGACGCCATTTCGCGTAACGACGCTGCCCACTCCAGTGGGTATCGCTGTACCTTCTGAGGGTTGCCGCAATTGGGGAAGTTCCATATGAACTGGTCCCCGGCAGAAATCATCCGGTGCTGCGGTATCCAGGTCCACGTATGGTCGTCGGTTTCACCCAAGGCGTGGTGAAACTGAAATTCGATTCCCCCAATCTCGTCCGTCATGGTGTCGCTGTAGTCAACCACTGGCTCCAAAGTTCCATCAGGGACAAAGGGTCTATCGCTGTTGGCTCCACTGAGAGTTGAGGTGGGCAAACCGCCAAACTGGCGAGCGTTGATGACTTTGTTGTACCCGTTAGTGGCTCGATAGCGTCGCAACCTCGGGCTTAAGTTCTCGTGACCAATGACGCGAGGAACAGGACATCCAAAACTTTCTGCGTCCCGTGCGAAGGCGCTGCTTCCGCCAACGTGGTCTATATGCCCATGGGTGTACACCAACGTATGAAATGGTTCCCTGTTCCACTGCCGCAAACTCTCAAGGACCCGGCTTCCGCTAGCGGGACCGCTGGAATCGAAGGCGACGAGTCCATCATCGGTTGAGACTACGACTACGTGACTGAACGCCTCAACGAGCGCCACCCCATCTGCTATTTCGCTTAGCTCATGGGTCACTCGATTGGGTGGGCTATCAACTCGACCGCTATCAATGAACCGGGCAGAGAGATCTAGTACATGTTCAGCCATTGAGCCACCGTAGATGACGACGCCATCGATCCGGTCACTCGAAGTGTCGTTCCTCCCACCAAGGAAAAAACTCGGGTAGGTCCTCGCTGAGTTTTAAGGTGAAGTTGGGAGGCCGTTTCTCTAAGAACGAGACGACGCCTTCACGAGCGTCTGCTTCTCGTCCCAGATGAAAGATTCCTCGACTATCAACCTTGTGAGCTTCCATTGGGTGGTCGGCACCAAGCATTCTCCACATCATGTGGCGAATCATCGTCACAGAAATAGCTGAGGTGTTCTCAGCTATTTCTGATGCAATTGATCGCGCCGAGGGGAGCAAATCTTCTGGTTCGTGAAGGCTTCGAACAAGACCACCTTGTAGTGCTTCGTCGGCGTCAAACACCCTTCCGCTGTACGCCCATTCGAGGGCTTTGCTCACCCCAACTATCCGCGGCAAAAAATAGGAAGAGCAAGCTTCAGGAACTATCCCTCGGCGGCTGAATACGAAACCGATTCGCGCTTTAGTCGAAGCGATCCGGATGTCCATCGGGAGGGTCATCGTGACTCCAACACCTACAGCGGGGCCATTTATCGCCGCAATTATTGGCTTGTTGAATTCATAGATCCTCAACGAAAGGAGCCCTCCTCCATCTCTAAGCCACGCATTTGAGTTTCCTTGGCGACCTTCGTTGGAGGCCCGGTCGGCCTTAGCTTCTTCGGTTTGGTTGTCGTAATCGAAGGTCTCGGCACCTTTTCCAAGGTCCGCGCCCGCGCAGAAACCGCGGCCTTCTCCGGTGACAATTACCGCTCGAATTTGATCGTCCGCGTCGGCTTGGTCGAGCGCTTCCAGAAATTCGCCCTGCATTCGGCTGTTGAACGCGTTTAATCGTTCCGGCCGATTCATGGTCAAAGTGAGAACCTGGTCCTCAATCTCATAGCGGAGCGTTTCAAATTCGGGCATGGGTTTCCTTTGAACTCGTCAACAGAGAGTTACCGATCGCGCGAAGCGCCGCAACTGCCTTACTTATCGTCCAAGCCAGTTTCCGTCCGGTAAGTCGACGAGCCCTTCCAAACGGCCCCCGTATTGATAGGCGTGGGCGTGAACCCCCATCGCGGTGACTAGGGAGATTCGGTGATACAAACCGTCGACCGCGCCTTCTATTTCGTCAAGTAACGACAAGGCCTGAGAGCATCGTTGTGGATCCAAGCGAAAACGAACGCCATGAACAACCCCAACGCGATCGAACAAGGCCGCTGGGTATCCCAAGCCGGTGTCATAGAGACGCCCGCTTACCTGATCAGGTTCGTGCCCGAGAACATACGGTGCAAGAAAGGGCCATCGTTCTTCACCCGGAAGAAGTGTGCCGTAGCAAAAAACCTCCTTGGTAACACAACTGGGTTCAAACATCTAGGAAGCGGCCTGCGGCAAAGGCGGACCCTAAGGCGCCTACCACCACTCCCATGATGACTGTGGCAAGGGTTGCAGTGTTGAATTGGCTGGAGGTAACAGTGAAGGAACGAAAGAACGCCAGGATCTCTGAACGGCCAAAGAGTTCTTCGACGTGATTGCGGAGGACGCCTGCGGCGACGGCACCGACGATTCCGCCCAATAGCCCGTGCAACATTCCTTCCAAAATGAAAGGGAGACGGATAAAGCTGTTGGTAGCGCCGACGAGTTTCATTACCTCGATTTCGCGGCGACGGGCGAACATCGCGACCCGAATCATGTTGAAGATGAGCAGCGCGCTCGCGGCTGCGAGGACAATTGACATAAGTAAGACGATCCAGCGAAACGAGTTGAACCATTCTCGAATCGCGTCGACCTGCTGACGACCAGTTTCTACCGAGTACACCCCTGGGCGTTGTCGAAATTGAGCAGCTAAAGACTCAATGAGTTCTCCCTCTGCCACCCGTGGAACAACCCGATAGGAAGATGGCAGGCTTTCGACTGATACTTCAGCTAGGAGTTCGGGTTCATCGATGAGCATCTCTTCGAGTAACTCGAACGCCTGTTCTTGGGTGATGTACTGGATTCGTTCAATGTCGGGATGATTTCGCAGTTCTTCGCCTAGTGCGTCAATTTGGCCGCCGGCAATATTTGGTTCGAGAAAAATTTCGAATTGGACCCCTCCTTGCCAACGGCCGAGGGCGTTCGTGCTTGCGTATCTGGCCATTAGACCCAAACCAACGAGCATCACTCCGACCGCTACGGTCAAGATCGCTGCGACAGTTAGGGTGAGATTGCGACGAACATTGATCCAAGTCTCTCGAACGAAGTAGCCAGTTCGGCTCAACAACCTGGCCACGGTTATCCGTACACTCCCTGTTGTTCGTCTCGCACCACTTGACCCGCGTGAAGCGCTATCACTCTCCGCCGCATCTGATCGACGATGGTTTGATCGTGGGTCGCCATCACCACTGTGGTTCCTGTCCTATTAATTCGATCGAGGAGGCGCATGATTTCTTGAGCAGTGTTGGGGTCAAGGTTCCCTGTGGGCTCGTCCGCGAGAAGGATCAAAGGTCGGTTCACAAATGCTCGAGCGATCGACACCCGTTGTTGTTCGCCTCCGGAAAGTTCGTCAGGAAAACTTTTCTGCTTATGGGACAGTCCGACGAGATCAAGAATCGCGGGAACCTGGGTCGTGATGATATTTTTTGGGCGTCCAATTACTTCGAGCGCGAACGCAACGTTCTCGTAGACGGTTTTTTGGGGAAGTAATTTGAAGTCTTGGAAAACCGAACCAATGTTGCGACGAAGGTACGGCACGCGCCAAGAGCTAATTCTCGCCAAATCTTTCCCGGCCACGTGTACTTGACCGGCAGTGGCGGGCTCTTCGGCCGTGAGTAGCCGAAGCATCGTCGATTTTCCGGATCCTGATTCCCCGACGAGGAAGACGAATTCGCCTTTTTTGATGTCGACGCTGACTCCGTCAACAGCTCGAGTTTCGCCTTTGTAGATCTTGGTGACGTTGTCGAGGCGGATCATCGGAACCAGGGTCGTTGAGGCCAGTTCTTTGGCTCGGGTGGGACATCCCCAGCGTACGACAGGATCGTGCCTTGGTAGCGGCAGTTGCGCTATGGCCTAACTATCTATGAGTCCACTTCGCGTTGGCTTCGTTGCCATTGAAGGAAGGCTTCCATAAGTGCATCGAGGTCGCCGTCCAACACCGCGTCGACGTTGCCGAGTTCGAGATTCGATCTGAGGTCTTTGACTTGCTGGTAGGGGTGGAGCACATACGAGCGAATTTGACTACCCCAGGCGACGTCGCGTTGCTCTCCGGCGAGCGCGTTGAGCTCGGCTTCGCGTTCTCGGCGCTGCAAGTCCGCGAGTTTGGCAGCGAGCATCTGCATTGCCCGATCCTTATTTTGGTGTTGGCTTCGTTCGTTTTGGCAAGCGACGACTGTGCCGGTGGGGAGGTGAGTGATGCGAACCGCAGAGTCCGTGACGTTCACATGCTGCCCACCTGCACCTGAGGATCGATAGGTGTCAATTCGAAGGTCCTTCTCATCAATCGTGACTTCACTTGAGACATCATCGAAGAATGGCACTGCCGAAAGAGAGCAAAAGGCTGTGTGACGGCGAGCTTGAGCGTCAAACGGTGAGATTCTGACAAGTCGATGGACTCCTCGCTCTGCCTGTAAGAATCCGAATGCGAAACGTCCCTTGACGATGAATGTGGCTGAACTAATTCCCGCCTCTCCACCGTCGGTCGCTTCTTGTATTTCTACTTCGAAACCTTTGCTTTCAGCCCATCTGAGGTACATGCGAAGCACCATTTCGGCCCAATCACAAGCATCGGTGCCGCCTGCCCCGGAATGAACTTCGCAGACAGCATCATTTTCGTCGTGTTCACCGCTGAACAAAGCGAGCAGTTCGATGTCGTCGAGCTGATTTGAGATGGAGGAAATTGCCAGCTCGATTTCCTCAGCCAACGATTCATCTCCTTCCTCTCGAGCCAACAAATCGAGAGTTGTGGCGTCGTCAACTTCGCTTCTCACTTTTTCCCAACGTTCGATATCGTCACGCACGTTGGCTAGGCGACCAGTGATTTTGCGGGCTTCATCTTGATTGTCCCAAAGGTCGGGGCTTGCTGCGCGCGACTCCAATTGGGTTATTTCTTCGCGAGCCTGTTCGATCCTGAGATATGTGTGCGCTTCGGCTACGCGCCGTTCAAGTTCTTCGAAAGTCTCCGAATTGTCACGCATTAGGGGCCCCGATAATCATCGACCGTGACAGTGTTTGAATTTCTTGCCAGATCCGCAATGGCAAGGGTCGTTACGTCCAATCTTTTCGTCTTCAGTCTTTACTACTTGAGTTTGCTTCACAGTTGGCGCGGCAGGCGAAGGCTTAGGTGGCGCCGCTGCCGGCGCCAGCTCCGCGGGGGTTTCCGAAGATGAGTAGTTGACTCGCTCCGGACGATTGTTCTGTCCTTCGGCCGTTACTACCTCGGCATGCATTGCGTACTTGACGAAATCTCTGTATACCGATTCCAGCATCGAAGAAAACATGTCAAACCCCTCGCGTTGCCATTCAGACACGGGGTCTTTTTGTCCTATACCTCTGAGATGGATTCCTTCGCGCAAATAATCCATTTCGTACAGGTGCTCACGCCACCGTTGGTCGATGATTCGAAGAAGAACCTGACGTTCGACCTCTCGCATCGTTGACGCACCTAGTTGAGTTTCCCGAAGTTCGAAGTATCGAATCGCGTCATCAACCATTACTTGCTCGAGCGTCGCTGCGTCACTGACTGATACCAAGTCGTCTAGTTGAAGTTCGGTGGGCCAATACCCTGTGGTTTCAGCATGCAACGCTTCGAGGTCCCATTCCGAGGCCGATTCGTCCTCGCAGAACTGGTCGACTATGTGTCCTACCGCTGATTCCACATATTCCAGTGACTCTTCGCGCAGATCTTCCCCGCCTAGAATTTGTGCGCGGCGACCGTAGATCACCTTGCGTTGTTCGTTCATCACTTCGTCGTATTTCAGAACGTTTTTCCGTACTTCCGCATTCTTTTGTTCGACGGTGTTTTGGGCACGTTCGATTGCTTTAGTGACCATGTTCGCCTCGATCGGGGTGTCGTCGGGCAGAGCCCGATCCATGACCCAGTTCATCGCTCCGGTAGCGAAAAGGCGCATGAGGTCATCTTCGAGAGACAGATAGAAGCGACTTTCTCCTGGGTCACCTTGTCGTCCGGATCTTCCGCGCAGCTGATTATCGATTCGACGTGACTCGTGACGTTCCGTTCCCAGTACGTAGAGTCCCCCGACCTCGCGAACCTTGGTAGCTTCTGCGGCGCACTGCGGTTCATGGTGGGCTACACGGGAAGCGAATTGCTCAACCTGCGCGGGATCGTCAGGATCTAGAGCCTCACGATACAGGTCATGTCGAGCTAGACCTTCGGGGTTACCTCCCAGAAGAATGTCGACCCCTCGCCCTGCCATGTTGGTTGCCACCGTTACCGCGCCCAACCGACCCGCTTGGGTGACTATCTCCGCCTCTCGTTGGTGTTCTTTGGCATTGAGAACGTTGTGGGTGATGCCTCGTTGATCTAGTGCTAACGAGATCTTTTCGCTGTTTTCTACACTGACGGTGCCAACAAGAATTGGTTGACCGGTCACCCTTCTAGTCTCAATATCGTCTACAACGGCTTCGATCTTCGCGTTCTCAGTTTTATATATGAGATCAGCATGGTCGGCGCGTTGAACCGGGCGGTGAGTTGGTACGGGCACTACATCTAAGCCGTATGTGTTACCAAACTCCGCTGCTTCCGTGGTCGCGGTGCCGGTCATTCCCGCCAACTTGTCGTACAAACGAAAATAGTTTTGGAGGGTGATTGTTGCGAGGGTTTGATTTTCGGCTTTGATGTTTACGCCTTCTTTAGCTTCTACCGCCTGGTGAAGTCCCTCACTCCATCGGCGCCCTTCGAGTATCCGGCCGGTGAATTCGTCGACAATTTTTACTTCGCCGTTTTGAACGACGTAATCGCGGTCGCGTCGGTAAAGCTCCTTAGCTTTCAGAGCGGCACTCATCTGATGCACAAAGTTCGACGACACTTGGTCGTAAAGGTTGTCAACATCCAGAGCTCGTTCGACTTTCTCTATTCCCGGTTCAAGGACCGCTACATTTCGTTTGTCCTCTTCAACTTCGTAGTCAAGCTCTCGGGTCATCGTGCGCGCTATTTGTGCGAATTGGCCGTACAGCTTTGCCGCGTCGCCTAGTCGGCCGCTGATGATCAAGGGGGTGCGAGCTTCGTCGATCAGAATCGAGTCGACTTCGTCAACAATGCAGTAGCTATGTCCTCGCTGAACTTGCTCGCCTTGGGAGGGAGCCATGTTGTCTCGTAGATAATCAAACCCAAATTCATTATTGGTCCCATAGGTGATATCGGCCGCGTATTGGTTTCGTTTGAACTCCGAGTCGGTCTGGCCTGGCACCACGAGTCCTACCTCTAGCCCCAGAAAATGATGCACGCGGCCCATCCACTCGGCATCACGGGATGCTAAGTAGTCGTTTACTGTGACGATGTGAACTCCCTGGCCTGACAGAGCGTTGAGATACACCGGCAATGTTGAGACAAGAGTCTTCCCCTCGCCGGTCCGCATTTCGGCTACCCAACCGAAGTGAAGGGCTGCGCCGCCGACCAATTGAACGTCGTAGTGCCGTTGTCCTAACACCCGGCGGGCAGCTTCGCGGGTCACCGCGAAGGCATCGATTAATAGATCGTTGAGCTCCGCTCCTCGTTCAATCTGCAGCTTGAAATCACCAGTCTTGGCCCGAAGCGCTTCGTCGGAAAGCGTTTCATATTCAGGCTCAACCGCATTGATCTCGGGTACCAGCGACTCGAGTGCGCGAATCTTTTTGCCTTCGCCCGCGCGTAAGAGTTTTTGGAACACGGCCATCGCTGTAAGGCTACCGGTGCTCCGCTCGACTCAAAGGTCGCTAAAACATTACAGCCAGCAGTAGTCAGAACTCCCCGAGAGTCTTCAATACCGGTAGTGCTCAGGCTTAAATGGTCCTTCAACTGTTACACCGATATATTCGGCTTGTTCGGGTGTCAGCGTCGTGAGCTTTACCCCAAGTTTGTCGAGATGAAGTCGGGCGACCTCTTCGTCGAGACGCTTGGGCAATACGTGCACTTCGTTCTTGAGGGAGTCGGCGTTCGCGTGAAGTTCCATTTGCGCCAACACTTGATTCGTGAAGCTCATCGACATCACGAAACTGGGGTGCCCGGTGGCGCAACCGAGGTTGACTAGCCGTCCTTCTGCCAGGACAATGACGCTGTTGCCATTAGGGAAAATGTACTCGTCTACCTGTGGTTTGATATTTCGCCGCTGAACATCAGACATTTTTTCTAAGCCCGACATATCGATCTCATTGTCAAAATGACCGATGTTGCACACAATGGCGTTGTGTTTCATCGCTCCCATGTGTTCCGCTGAGATGATGTCGCGATTGCCTGTGGTGGTAACGAAAATGTCGACTTGGTCGACCACATTGTCGAGGCGATCAACCTCGAATCCCTCCATTGCTGCTTGAAGAGCGTTGATCGGGTCGATTTCAGCCACGATGACTCGGCAACCTTGTCCGCGCAGCGACTGCGCGCACCCTTTACCGACATCTCCGTAGCCCGCGACAAACGCCAGTTTGCCGCCCATCATGACGTCGGTTGCGCGGTTGATGCCGTCAATCAGGGAGTGTCTGCAGCCGTACAGGTTGTCGAATTTTGACTTGGTTACCGAATCGTTGACGTTATAAGCGGGGAACTGCAGTTCGTTGCGTTCGACCATCTCATATAACCGGTGCACTCCGGTCGTGGTTTCTTCCGATACGCCCCTGACATTAGCGACCAGTTCGGTCCAAAACGTCGGTCGCGATTCACTGATGTCGGCTAGAAGCTTGAGTATTTCTTCTTCATCATGCGAAGTGGCTGTTTCGAGCGCGGGTACGGCTCCTTCTGCTTCGAAGCGAGCCCCTAGGTGAACAAGCAGAGTGGCGTCGCCGCCGTCGTCAAGTATCAGATTGGGGCCGGTCTGTCCTGGCCAATTGAGGGCTTGTTCAGTGCACCACCAGTATTCCTCTAGCGTTTCGCCTTTCCAGGCGTGCACAGAAACCCCCCGGGGTTTGTCGACAGTGCCGTTTCGACCCACCACAACTGCAGCCGCCGCTTCATCTTGCGTCGAAAAGATGTTGCAAGATACCCATCGGACCTCGGCCCCGAGATCTACGAGGGTCTCTATCAGCACCGCCGTCTGAACTGTCATGTGAAGCGAACCCATGATCCTCGCGCCTTGAAGAGGCTGTGAGTCGTGTCCTTGAGCTCGTAAAGCCATGAGGCCCGGCATCTCTTCCTCGGCCAGTTCGATCTGTTTGCGCCCAGGTTCAGAAAGGCTTAGATCGGCAACTTTGTAGTCTCCGTCAAGGGAACGGATGGGGGCCATGCAGCACTCCTGTGCGGTTTGGCGCGCTAAATAGGGCGGGACGCGACAGATTCGAGCCTACCGTCCCCAACCCTTGTCAACTAAGACGATCATTCACTTAAACGATGTTTCAATTCGGTGAGGACGTCGATAGGGCCGGGGTCCTGCCCATGTAAGTCGGCCAACTCTAACGACATCTGGTCGCCAGACAAGATCAAATCAAAGAGTTGAGCTAAAGGATTTTGTCCCTGAGCTCGAATGGTCGTTACTTTTCGTTGACCGCTGGCGGCGACCGCTTCGTCGAACTCGAACCGCGGTGCAAGTCGAGGATTTTCGAAGTCGTGGCGAAGGTGCACTGTGGAGATGTTTTGGTGTGAGGCGTCACCTGTCGCGCCCCAGCCTGCTATTTCGTTGTGACAGATTTCGGGCATCGCGTTGAAAAATGCCGGGGTCTTCGCGTTTTCGTTTATCTGGTTCTTGAGTCGAACCGCCGCTACGACGCCCAGTCGTCCGCCGCCGTATATCAGCGGAATGTCATCGCCAATCTTCTGCGCAGCTTCACGGGGAGTGTTCTGTCCAGTTCTTATTGATTGGCACCGATTCTGCAGCGTCTCAACGCACGCCCATATGTCCGTTTCGATGCCCGAGAGCAGACCGATCGATTCCAAAGCCATAAGCAACGGCACCGATATGGCTCCCACTGCGCAACGTGGCATCGGAATAGTCGAATCGACTAGATGCAGCGAGGCCTTCCATTGTCGTGCCATTTCAGCGAGGGAGCCGCCACATGTCACCGCGACGATTCGCGCACCTAGGTCGTGAGCGATCGATGCAGCATGAAGCGTTTCTTCGGTTTCACCGCTAAACGAAACCGCCATGACTAGGGTTCGCCGACTAACAAAACTGGGGCAGTCGTATCCCTTGGAAACAATGACGGGGACCGACATGCGCGGTGCGGCAATCGCTTCAACAATGTCGCCTGCGATACCCGAGCCACCCATGCCGAGGACGAGCACCTGGTCGACGTCCTTACTGTTGGGCAGCCCGTCAATTTCAATTGAGTCAACCATCGATTGTTCGATTTGGTTTGGCAGAGCAAATGTCGCCTCCTGCATGCCAAGGGAATCGATCCGATGCGTCACTTCAGTCCTCGGGATCTGAAGTCTGGGAATCGTCACCTGTTAGCTGATTGAGTCGATCTCGTTCACTCTCGTCAAGGTCGGTCGACTCGGATATGAGCAGTACGGGAATGCCGTCCCGTATTGGATAAGAACGACCTAGTCTCGGGTTGTAGAGGATGTCTTGGTCAGGGAGATACAGAAGCGTTCCTTTGTCGTCGGGACACGCGAGAATTTCGAGTAGTTCGGGGTCGAGAGCCATGACGTTCTCCTTGAGCCCTTGTCAATAATTCGCTGTCAGCACCATAGGACTAACACCCGTCAGGGTACGGCAGCGATCATCGAAACAGCGTCAAGATTTCCGCTACGCGTTCGGCTACCTGCTCACCATCAGGCGCTTCAACATTGAGACGCAAAAGCGGCTCGGTGTTCGATGGCCTGAGGTTGAACCACCAATCACCACAATCAACAGTCAAACCGTCGAGGCGATCTTGTGGCTGGCCGACGAAGTGATCCGAAACTTTTTCGATCACCCCTGAAGGGTTTCGAACTTCGGTGTTCACTTCTCCAGAGTTGGCGTAACGGTCAATCGGAGCCAGTAGCGAAGACAACGAGGCATCAGAAGTCGACAAGCGCTCTAACACGATGAGGGCTGCTATGAGACCCGAGTCAGCTCCGAAATTTCGTGCAAAGTAATAGTGGCCGCTGTGCTCGCCACCAAATGCGGCCCCTGTTTCGGCCATGAGCGCCTTGATGTAGCTGTGACCGACTCTGGTCCTGATCGGGCTGCCCCCCGCTTCTTGGATGCTTTCGACCGTTGCCCGAGAGCAAATTAGGTTGTGCAGAATTGGCCCCGGACCTTCACGTTCGAGGATGGCTGACGCTACGAGAGCGGTGGTGAGGGAACCGCTGACAGGGTTCGCGTGTTCATCGACTAAGAAAACGCGATCTGCGTCTCCGTCGAACGCCAACCCAACATCAGCTCTGACGTCCACGACTTTGTTTTGCAGATCTACCAGGTTTTCCGGCTGGATCGGATCCGCGGGGTGGTTAGGGAAGGTGCCATCCAGTTCCGCATAGAGAATTTCAAGCTGGAATGGCAGTTTGGCGAAAGTCGCGGGCAGAACATGGCCTCCCATGCCGTTCGCTGTATCGGCAACAACCCGCAGGGGTTGCAGGTTGTCTAGATTTACGAAGGAGTGGACATGTTCGACGAAACGCTCAAGTAGATCGATATGGCTGACTTGTCCACGCGAGTCGCTTGAGGTCGCTGACCGAGCTGCAAGCTGACGTATTTCATTGAGCCCTGTTTCTACTCCGATGGCTTGAGCCCCGGAGTTACAGAATTTCATGCCGTTATAGTCGGCGGGATTATGGGAGGCCGTCAGCATGACTGCTGGAATGTCTAGATGCCCGGAGGCGAAATAGAGAAGATCGGTGGAGGCAAGGCCTATGTCGACGACATTAACGTTTTGAGATGTCACCCCCTCAGCGAATGCCGCCGTAAGTGCTTCGCCTGAAGTCCTCATATCACGTCCCATCGCGATGGAAGCCGCGTTGGTGTACCTCGCGAACGCTGCACCCAGCGCCCTGGCCATCGGTTCGTCAAGTTCTTCGGGACTCAACCCTCGGACGTCATATGCCTTGAACACTGCTGCTAATCGGTCTTCGGTAATCGGGGGGATGACGGCTGCTGGTTTCATGTGACCTCGGAGGCTAATGACCCTTCGCAGTGGGATTCGGATATCTACCTAGGGCGGACCACATCCGAATCTTGAGTACGTCCCACAACATTCTTATCGCCTGGGGAATAAACCGAACGGTCGTCTGCTCGACATGGTCTAAGACCACTGGCACCACTGTGGTCTTGAGTCCGAGTTTTTCTGCGAGGTGCACAACTTCCACGTCGAAAGCAAACCCGTCGACTTTGCTGCGCGTGAATATTTCTGTCGCAGCTTCGGCAGTAAATCCTTTCAAACCGCACTGCGTGTCGAGGTAGGAGCTTGCGACAACGAGCCGGGTAAACATGTTGAAGATCCGGCTGCCTCGTTTTCGAAGGCTGGACGCGGGCGTGATTTCGCTGCTGGATGGATGCCGTCGGCTGCCTAGGGCCACATCAGCGCCGGCCTGCAGCGCGTCCAACAGTGCCGCTATTTGAGTCGGGTGATAGGCAAGGTCAACGTCGGTAAAGACGAGGTAGGCGCCCGACGCAGCCATCATGCCGGCCCGAACCGCAGCTCCCTTACCGCGGTTCTCTGGAAGTTCGATCACTTGGTCTGCACCGGCGCGACGCGCCAGTAATGATGTCTCGTCTCCGGATCCATCATCGACGACAATGATTTCCAATTCGGAGTCTGGCAGAGCGTTGCGAACGCGAGTCACGGTCGCTGCCACGATTGACGTCGCTCGATAGGAGGGCAAAATTACCGAAACGGTCTGCGATTTCACGTCGATGCCTCTCGGCGTCTTCCTCGTATAAGAGCTACTACTGCGATGATGGTGATAAGCCATCCGAGGTACTCCACCCAAGTGGCTCCGTACTCCAATACGACCTCGTGTTCGGTCGGAACCACAATCATCCAATTGGGGGTCGCTTGATACGGGCCAAGTGCACCTCTAGCGGACCAATTGGGGAAGTATGAGGTCTTCACTACGACTGGTATCCCCACCTGATCGACGGTGAAACTAATTCTCTGGCCTTCCTCATTGATCTCTGTCACCAAGACAGCAGCCAACGGTCGTTTGCGTGAGGCGGCGAAGCTCGCTCGAGCACTTGACGTCTCTTCGGCGACTTCTACGCGGTTCCAATGAGCTGGACCGTCGCCGGCAATTAGCACTTCCCACCTGGCTGAATTGTTAAACCATTCCGCAGCTGGGTCGGTCCAGGATCGCCCTCCTCTCAATTGGTCCTTGGAGACGTTGGGTTCGTAGGCCAAACCTTCAACCAGATCGGCGTTGAGGACCTGGTAGATGTGCCATGGATCGGATCGGGCGATCAGTTCTAGGCGATCTGGGAAACGTCGGGCTTCTTCCACGGCCTGTTCGCTAAATGCCATGTAGTAGCTGACCCCTGACATCTGGAGATGTCGAGTACCGCTATCGAGGTCGAGGCCTCGGTAGTTCAATCCTCGCATTGGTCGGGAGGGGTGAGCCGAAAGTTCTGATTGCATCAAGAAATGGAACGGAACGGTGGCCGAGGACTCAAAGTACAGTCCCTCCATTGACCCGATGCACCCGTCGGTCCAGTAGGGAAGCAACATCGGAGCCATTGGCGTTCCGTAGGACCCCAATTCGTCCCTGTCGTACTCCCAAAGTGCTCGTCCGCAACCGTATTCTTGACCAACGGATGTCATTGTTTCGATCAGGCTGTTCAAAGTCGGAAACGCGGGACGAGACTCATAGCCGCCGAAGTTCCATGCCGCCCACCCTCCGACAAAGTTTCGGTCCTCTGAAGCAAGGGTGATTGGGCCCCACCGAAAGTCGCCATCTTCTTCGTAGTGTCCGCCTGGCGCTACTCCGAGGTACACCGAGATGAAGGCTGTCGCTGCAAACAAGGTAATAACCGGAGTCGCGAGGGAGATCCATTTTCGGGGAGTCTTTCGAGCCCATCCCTCACCGCTTAACACCTCTGAAGACTTGAGTGACTCCGAAAGAAATAGCACTCCTACAGCAACCAAGAAATAGATCGATAGATACCAGAACGGTAGTAGTCGAGCGTTCCACAGCCGATGCTGAGGCCAGTAGACGAAACCCAATGCGGCTACAAGACCAATTCCTGTGAATAGGAGAGCCGGTTGGAACCATCGCATCAGACCGGCGAGACCGCCAACGGCCGCCAAAGCCAATAACCAGACGATGGTCAGTTTGGCGCTATCACCACCTAGCCGATCAGGAAAGAAGAGGTTCTCTCGAACGGCGTCAAGTTTCTCCCATCCCATGTCATTGAGATAAGAGCGACGGAGCAGGAAAGGTATCGTCCAAAAAGCTGAGAGAGCTCCTCCAATTACACCCACGGCAAGCACACGAATCGACCTGCGAAATTCGAGCAGCAACAGACATATAAGTACGAGCGCGGCGGCCAACAACTTCGGGAAGAGTCGGGACGTGCCAGCGAACACCCCAACTAAAACGAGAGTTGCCACTAGAAGCGTTGCCGCTGCCGGTTTCGTACCGATACGCCTTGGAAGCGCGTGAAGAGATCGAACCGCTACCTGAACCGCGGTGGCCGTAACCGCGAACAGAAGAGTGATCGGATGACATAGGGCTACGACCGCTAACACGATTGCCGCCGGCGCTCGATGAGTGCCGTGTTCCAACACGCGGTAGCTCAAGCCCAGA